>NZ_JBXAMS010000001.1:326742-595334 GCF_058800905.1 Pseudomonas sp. GW822-FHT04C11
ACTCGACATTTACGACGGCGCCAATCGGCTGGATGAAGTCACGGTGACGGGGACCACGTGGACGTTCACTACAGTGGAATTGTCTCCTGGCGAGCATGTTTTCACGGTCAAGGAGCAGGGTGCCAGTGGGCAGCAGTCGGATCCCTGGACCGTTACCGTACAGCCAGTGCAAACGGAAAGCCCCGTAATCGAATCAGCCCAAGACTCCAGCAACAATGATGTCCCCCATGAATCGATCAGTGAAGCTACAACGCTCGATCTGACAATCAAGGCCGGCAAGTTCGAACAACTCAGGATTTTGCTCAATGGTGTACCGGGGGATCAGGCGGCCACTAATGGGGACGGTGTTCTGTACTATCAACTGGAGGGTCTGAGACCGGGTGATCAGAACATCACGGTGAAGGGCATTGTGAGCGGGCTGGAGTCGCAGATCTATAACGTTTTCGTGGTGCCCGGTCCGTCGGACGGGAAGCTCGCCATCATTGCTGCCAAAGACGCTCAAGGCAAACCAGTCCTCCCTGGCGGCGCCATAACCACCACCACGATCACACTCACAGGCACTGCTCAGCCCAGCGCAACGGTCACCCTCAGTGACGTTTTCGATGAGCTGAAAACTGTCGTTGCTGACCTGAACGGCTACTGGCGGCTTTCCCTGAGTGGTTTGAACGTTCACTACTATCACTTGTCGCTGAGTGCCGAGGATGCCGAATCCCCCATGCTTTGGTGGCTGGCAGTACTCGCTGTTGGAACACCTATTATCGAGCAGGCAACCGACCTTGCGGGTACGACGATCATCCCGCCTTACGGAGAGACTTCCGGACAGGCGTTTACGCTATCGGGTGTAGGGCCTGCTAATGGGATGCTCACCCTTCATGAGCTTCTCAGTGATGTGGAAATCACTGTCAATGCCGATGCACAGGGAAAATGGACGTCGGCGATATACATCGGACCAGAGGTCAGGGAATTTCACTACGTAGCATCCGCGCCGGGCGAGGGCTCGCCGAAGTCAAATCTCTATCGAGTGCGCAAGGTCGAGCCAGCGAAGTAACAGAGTGTTGATCAGGTACGCGCTGACAATGCTCAGCGCGTCTGAGCCGAATGCTGGATGAACGTCGACGCTGCCGCTGAGGTTGCGGCGACATCTCTGAGAAGGACCTTGCCCATGACTGCTCACGTTATCGCTCCCACAAAAAGTGATCCCGTCCCGGACCTCAAGCAGCTGACGATCGCACAGGCACGGGATAACGAAAATCTCCCCCCGCTTGATGTCCGCACCAAGCTGACGGCGAAAATACCGACAACGGGATTGTTACCTACCGACAAACTCCAGGTTTCTCTCGTCGGTGGTCCCGGCTCTGATTCACGGGGTTCGTACGAGAGTCCTTTATTGGATGTCGGGTTTACAAGTCCCCGGACGTTGAATCTGAATAAGGAGGTCGTCGCGTTCCTTCTAGGCAACATAATGACCCTGATCTACAGGATCACACGTGACGGGATAACTTCGCCGGACTCCGAGCCGCTTGTGTTGAACGTGTTGGACCTGCCAGCGGACGCGCTGGAGCAATGTCGGATTTTCGGAAGGGATGACGACGGTACCGGGAGCGTACTGGACCTGACCACCGACACCGAAGACCGGACGGTACGCATTGATTTCTGGCCGCTGATTGCCGAAGGGCAATGGTGCTGGATCAGGTTGAAGGGCAAGAACGCGGATGGCACCCATTACGAAAAAGATCTGTTCAAGGAAGCGGTCGATAAGGCTTGGATCCCCCTTGGTTATATCGATGTAGCCGTTCGTTACAGCGAGCTCAAGAAACTGGTCAATGGATCGAAGCTGAGTCTTGAATACAAGGTTGCGTTTGATCAGGTTGATGACGAGAGCAAGGCGAACCTCTCGCAGGTGCGAAGCTATACCGTTAAAGCGGCTGTGGTGGAGCCTGTCATCACCAAGGTGACGGATCTCGACGGCAATCCCGTTGCTGACAAAGGCGAGACCTGGGCCACCACGCTTTGGCTTGAAGGCACGGCGGGTGAAGAGGTCCAGATTTATGTCGGGGCTGAACTGAAGGGCACGGCCAAACCTGAAGACGGGACATGGACGTTTGAACTGACTTGGCTGAGTGCATACACGCAGGGGATCAAGGCCGTTAGCAGTGGATTGGATTCAAAAGTCTGGACCGTTACAGTGAAGGGCGGTAGCGGTTCACATATATACGACGTGAGGGACGCCGCGGGTGTTCGGATTGTCGAAAATGATATAGCTACCCAAACTCCCTTGATGCTCAAAGGCTGGGTTGGACCGGGGGGAGTGCCTGAGGTTTATGACGGCTACGATCTGCTGGGCAAGGCTCGTATAGTCGGGGTTGACAAGAACAAGTGGGAGTTTGAGACGAAGGTGCTGTCCCCCAAGGTATGCGCGTTCAAGATCAAGGCACTGCCTGGTAGCGGTCCGTTATCAAGGACCTGGATCGTTAACGTGAAAGCACCGATCGATTCGCCGGCAATCACCGCAATGATGGATTCCATAGGCAACCCCATCGCTCGGGAGTGGGCGACCCTCGACACCCGCATCAAACTCGAGGGTTCGGTTGCCGGTGGGGGGCAGGTCGATGTTTATGCAAATGGCCAGTTGTTGGGGCCGGCCGAGATGAACGGTAGCCAGTGGGTATACACCACCGGTCCTTTATCTATTGGTTACCGTCGCTTCACCGTTAAAAAGCGTGATGGCAGCCAGCCGGAATCTGATCGCTGGGGCGTTAGCATGGGTATCCCTTACATCGCCAGTGCGTCTGTTCCCAACGGAGGTGTGGCTGATGAGCCACGTATGTGGTTGTACGGAAAGGGGCAGCCTGGGTCGGTGCTTGATATCTACCATGTCGCAAGTCGATGGGGAACAGCGTCGGTGGACGAGAATGGTTCCTGGTCGTGGCCCTATACACTTTATCCTGATAAACAATCTAGTTTTGAATGGTGCGTGAGCTTGCAGGGGGCAACGCTTAAGTCACCTTACTGGGTCGTTTTCTACTAGCGTCAATTCAAACCTAAGGCCGTGCCTTTCGACCTTCAGACGCGCATGCCGTTGATCGGAATCCACTGCCTACCTGTTATTTCTGACAGTGGTCAGCGCCTCGAAATCGGGTGTTAGATGGCGCCAACGCTGCCGTTCACGTCGCGGCGACTCTTGCGAGAAGGACATTGCTCATGACCGCTCAAGTTATCGCTGCCCAAACACACGCCTCCATCCCGGACCTCGACCCGCTGAAGGTCGAGCAGGCGCTGGATGACGTCAATCTGGAGCCGACCAGCACTATTTCCAGGTTCAGGGCGCTGATACCTACGATGAACCTGCTGCCTGATGACAAGTTCTACGTCGAAATCGTTGGTGACCCCGGCACCCCTGAGGGCGGGAACTACAAAAGCCCGGAATTGCCTCTGGGGGGGCGTGACCCCAGGACTTTGAATTTGGACAAAAAGGTTGTTGCGTTTCATCTGGGCCAAACAATGACGGTGAGGTACTTCATCATTCGGGACGGAGAGGAACCGAAACCCTCTCCAAACCTGGTGCTCAACGTGCACCCCTTGGCAAAAAACGAGTTGGAAGCGGCCCTGATTATCGAGGCAGAGAACAACGGCAGCGGCCCCGGACTGCATCTGACCACCAACCCCGCCGATCTCACGCTGCATTTGAAAAACTGGCCGCTGGTTGCCGAGCGGCAGCGGTGTTGGGTTTACCTGGAGGGCAAGAGAGGCGGTCATGCCGATCACCCGCTTACAGTGTTGCAATCGGAACCCGTGGACAAAGCCTGGGTTACTCGCGGTTATCGCGAGGTGAAGGTGCCTTATAGCTACTTCAGGGTGTTGCTCGATGGTTCGCCGTTGAAGGTCATTGTCAGGGTCGCGCTGAACCAGGAAGACGACGAGACCCAGGCGTTTGATTTCGAGGAGCGGGTCTATACCGTGAAAGCATCGGGAGTAACACTGCAAATCACTGACGTGATGGACTCCAGGGGCAACCTTGTCGCCAATACATGGGCGACACTCGACACCAAGCTGACGCTCAAGGGGACGGTTGCGATGATGGAGGGAAAAGTCGATGTTTTTTCGGGGGGCATTCTGTTGGGCGGTGCGAGCACTACTGGAACTCAGTGGAAGTACGACACCGACGAATTAAGTGCCGGAGTCTGCAAGTTTCATACTGAAGAGCGCGATGGCGTCCAACAATCCGATACCTGGACCGTTACCGTCGGTGCCCCCTACATTGAAAGCGCGAGCATTCCCAATGGAGCTGAGAGTTCTGCCGAATTCGTAAGCTTGCGGGGTAAGGCAAAGCCTGCGCAGACCTTTTCGCTTCACAAGAATGGTACAGGCCTGAAACGAGTGACGGCCACGCCTGACGGTGACTGGAGTGATGTATCGACGCTCACGTCAAGGGCCAACGTCTTTGAAGTGGTGGAGCATCAAACAATAATCACGTCACCTGCCTGGACTATCTACCGTATTGATCCTGACAAGCCATTGCCTTGATCTGCACGATACGCCTGTTCCTGATCGACCTGACGGGGCCTGAGAGCAGGCGCGCAGCATCATTAATGCAATAAAAAGCCCACTAAGGAACACTCCTCCAGTGGGCTTTTTTTTATTTACCTGCCACCACTTACGGCGCGAACGGCATCACCCTTTTGTGATGGGTCTTGCGATACGTATCACAGATAATCTTGAACGCCTCTTCACGCACCGGTTCCCCATGCAGGAACGCGTCGATCTCGGCATAGGTCACGCCGTGGGACGCTTCATCCGGTTTGCCGGGGGACAGGTCTTCAAGGTCGGCGGTCGGGATTTTTTCCACCAGCGACTCCGGTGCGCCGAAGCTGCGGGCGATGGCCCGGACCTGGTTTTTCACCAGGCCGCTCAGCGGTGCGAGGTCGCAGGCGCCGTCACCGAACTTGGTGAAGAAACCCATCACCGCTTCGGCCGCGTGGTCGGTGCCGATCACCAGGCCGTGGGCGGCGCCGGCGATGGTGTATTGCGCAACCATGCGCATCCGCGCCTTGGTGTTGCCCAATACAAAGTCCACCCAGACCGCGTGCTTGCCTTCGAAGGCCGCGACTTCACTGGCCAGCGACTTGACTGCCGGGCCGATGTTCACGGTGTGGCGCTCATCCGGGGCGATGAAGTCCACCGAGGCTTGCGCATCGTGTTCATCGAACTGGGTTTCGTACGGCAAGCGTACGGCGATGAACTTGTAGCCCGCGTCACCGGTGCGCTCACGTAACTCGCGCATGGCCCGCTGGGCCATCAGGCCGGCGGTCAACGAGTCGACGCCGCCGCTGATGCCCAGCACCAGCGTCTTGAGCCCGGAATTGACCAGGCAATCCTGGATAAAGGTAATCCGCCGTGCGATCTCAGCCTCCAGGGCTGCATGATCGGCGAAGGGCGGTTGGACCTTGAGCTGTTCAGCAATCTCACGCTGTACGGCTTGCATGAATTCACTCCTTGCTTGATGTGCCAGAGAGGGCGGCAGGTACTTGAAACACATGTCGCAAATAGGCGACGAAATTCGGGTCTTTGCAGTGCGTCTTGCCGGCCTCATCGGAAATCTTGGCGACGGGCTGGCCATTGCAGGCTGCCATTTTAAGCACGATGCTCATCGGCTCGACACCCGGAATATCGCACGTCAGGTTGGTGCCAATGCCGAAACTGACATTGATTCGACCATGCAACGCGCGGAATATCTCCAGCGACTTTGGCAGCGTCAGGCTGTCGGAGAACACCAGCGTCTTGCTCATCGGCTCGATACCGAGCTTATGGTAGTGGGCGATGGCTTTTTCGGCCCAGGCAATCGGGTCCCCGGAATCATGGCGCAAGCCATCGAAGAGCTTGGCGAAATACAGGTCGAAATCACTCAGGAAGGCATTGGTGGTGATGCAGTCGGTCAGGGCGATGCCCAGCAGGCCGCGGTATTCGCGAACCCAGCAATCAAGGGCGGCGCTCTGGCTGTCGATCAGTCGCGGGCCAAGTTGCTGGTGCGCCATGATCCATTCGTGAGCCATGGTGCCGAGTGGCTTCATGTCCAGTTCGCGGGACAGGTGCACGTTACTGGTGCCGACAAAGCGTCCGGGGAAGTCGTGCTTGAGCACGTTCACCACTTCTTCCTGCACGCGGTAGGAGAAGCGCCGGCGAGTGCCGAAATCTGCCACCTGCAGGTGCGAGAGCTCATCGGCGCTGGCATTGGCGCTCAGCCAGTCGAACTTGCGATAGAGCTGCTCGCGCGCTTGCTCCATGACGATTTCACGGTAGCGATAACGGTTGCGCACTTCACTGACGACCGCCAGCAGCGGCACTTCGAACAGAATCACATGCAACCACGGCCCGCGCAGACGGATGAATAGCTCGCCGTTCTCGATGCCGGTGTAGATGTAGCGCAGATTGAAGCGGAACAAGCCGAGAAAGCGCAGGAAATCCGGCTTCAGGAAGCTGATGCGCTCCAGGAAACTCAACTGATCGTTGCTCAAGCTCAGTTCAGCCAGACGCTCGATCTGAAAACGAATCTCCGCCAGGTATGGGCGCAGATCCTCACTGTTACGGCAGCGGAACTCCCATTCGACTTCAACGTTGGGGTAGTTGTGCAGCACCGCCTGCATCATGGTCAGTTTGTAGAAGTCGGTGTCGAGCAAGTTCTGCACGATGCGATCGGCAAACACACTCTCGCTCATAACGGGAATCTCCAGGCTGGCAGCCGCCGAGGGTAGCGACGTTTCAGCTATTTCAATGAATAGGGCTAGTGGCGCATATCGGCGGGCTGTATTGCCAGCATTTTTTAGCGTGGAGCGCTACCTGTGGCGAGGGGGCTTGCCCCCGTCGGAGTGCGCAGCACTCCCAAATCCGATGAGCGCGGTATGCCTGATGCAATGTAATTACAGGTTTTTGGGCCGCTGCGCGACCCAGCGGGGGCAAGCCCCCTCGCCACAAATTCCATTTGCCACAGGTTTTGTGTAAGGCCTCAATTCTGCGACGTGTCCGGGCTATCGATCTGCTCCAGCATCCAGGCGACAAAATCGCGGACCTTGGGCACTTCCGCCGAATGTTCGGGGTAAGCCAGGTAATAGGCATCGCTGCTGGGCATTGCGTGCGGCCAGGGGATGACCAGTTTACCGTCGGCCAATTCCTCTTCCACCAGAAACCGTGGCAACAGGGCGACGCCGCAGCCGACTTGTGCGGCGCGGATGCACATATAAAAGGTTTCGAAACGCGGCCCGTGATAGCTGTGCTCGGTCTGGTAACCCTGACTGTCGAACCAGTCGTGCCAGGCCTGAGGCCGCGAGGCATTTTGCAGCAATACCAGATCGCTGAGTTGCGTCGGATCAGTAAATGGCTGCTCCGGCAGGCTGCCCGGTGCGCAGACTGGCACCAGCTCTTCGCCGAACAGCTTCAGACACTCGGTGCCGGGCCGCGAACCCTGGCCGAAATAGAACGCCAGGTCGCTGCGCCCTTGCAGCAAGTCGTCGGCTTCGTGTTCGTTGCACAGGTCCAGATGAATATGCGGATGCCGCAGGCGCCAGCCTTTCAGGCGTGGCACCAGCCAACGAGCGCCGAAGGTTGAAGGCGTGGACACGCGCAGTACTTCGGTCTCGCCGCCGTAGGAACGCAGGTAGTGGGTCGACATCTCGACTTGCGAGAGAATTTTTCGCACTTCAACCAGGTACAAATCCCCGGCCGGAGTCATTTGCAGGCGTCGACGTACCCGGCGAAACAGCAGGTGCTGCAACAGCTCTTCGAGTTGCGCGACCTGTTTGCTCACGGCGCTCTGGGTCAGGTTCAGCTCTTCGGCGGCGCGGGTGAAGCTCAGGTGACGCGTGACCGCCTCGAAACACTGCAACGCAGTGATCGATGGCAAATGGCGTTTATTCAGCATGGGAGGGCCCTTGTTCTTGTTGCAACGCTTTGCATGAATAAACGGAATGATATCTCGCTTAATCGTCGTTTGTTGGCAAGTCTCGGGGCGGCTACAACTATAGGCCTGAAGCCCCTTGTCTGCGGGCTGTGAATTTTCTGCTTTTCACGTTGAAGGAGTGACCCATGGTTGCCGCATTGCTTGATCGTTTGGGGGTGAACCCGGCCCTGTACCAGAACGGCAAACAGCCCGTGCATTCACCGATCGACGGCAGCCAGATTGCCTCGGTGAACTGGGAAGGCGCTGCTGAAGTCGAGCAGCAGGTCAGTCGCGCAGAGCATGCGTTCGACCTCTGGCGCAAGGTTCCGGCGCCGCGTCGTGGTGAACTGGTGCGCCAGTTCGGCGAAGTGCTGCGCGAGTACAAGGCTGATCTGGGCGAGCTGGTGTCCTGGGAAGCCGGCAAGATCACTCAGGAAGGTCTGGGTGAAGTTCAGGAGATGATTGACATCTGCGACTTCGCCGTCGGTCTGTCGCGTCAGCTCTACGGTTTGACCATCGCCTCCGAGCGTCCGGGCCACCACATGCGTGAGTCCTGGCATCCACTGGGCGTGGTCGGGGTGATCAGCGCGTTCAACTTCCCGGTCGCGGTCTGGGCCTGGAACACCACGCTGGCGCTGGTCTGCGGCAACTCGGTGATCTGGAAGCCATCGGAGAAAACCCCGCTTACCGCACTGGCCTGCCAGGCGCTGTTCGAGCGTGTATTGAAGAATTTCAGCGATGCGCCGGAGTATCTGAGCCAGGTGATCATCGGCGGCCGCGATGCCGGTGAAGCGCTGGTGGACGACCCGCGTGTGGCCTTGATCAGCGCCACCGGCAGCACCCGCATGGGCCGTGAAGTGGCACCGAAAATCGCCGCACGCTTTGCTCGCAGCATTCTGGAACTGGGTGGCAACAACGCGATGATCCTTGGCCCGAGCGCCGACCTCGACATGGCGGTGCGGGCGATTCTGTTCAGTGCAGTCGGCACCGCCGGTCAGCGTTGCACCACTCTGCGTCGCTTGATCGCCCATGAATCGGTCAAGGAAGAGATCGTCACCCGCCTCAAGGCGGCGTATTCCAAAGTGCGCATCGGCCATCCGCTGGAAGGCAATCTGGTTGGCCCGCTGATCGACAAACACAGCTTTGACAACATGCAGGACGCGCTGGAACAAGCCTTGAGCGAAGGCGGCCGGGTATTTGGCGGCCAGCGTCAGCTCGAAGACAAGTTCCCCAACGCTTACTACGTTTCGCCGGCCATCGTCGAAATGCCGGAGCAGAGCGATGTGGTGCGCAGCGAAACCTTCGCGCCGATTCTGTACGTGGTTGGCTATAAAGACTTCGCCGAAGCGCTGCACCTGAACAACGCGGTGCCGCAAGGCCTGTCGTCGTGCATCTTCACCACTGACGTGCGTGAGGCCGAGCAATTCATGTCGGCAGTGGGCAGCGACTGCGGCATCGCCAACGTCAACATCGGCCCGAGCGGCGCGGAAATCGGCGGCGCCTTTGGCGGCGAGAAAGAAACCGGCGGCGGTCGCGAGTCCGGCTCCGATGCATGGCGCGGCTACATGCGTCGCCAGACCAACACCGTCAACTACTCACTGGAGTTGCCGCTGGCCCAGGGGATTACCTTCGACTGAAGGGCCTCATCGCGGGCAAGCCTTGCTCCTACAAATTTGGTTCCATCGGCACAAGTCCCGTAGGAGCAAGGCTTGCCCGCGATGCTTTGCTTTGTTGTTTGTTGGGTTTCTGATCGGAGTCTGGCGATGCCGTTACGCGAAGAGTGCTTATGGGAAAAACTGACGCCGCAACGGCCTGACCGGGCGGCGCTCAAGGGCGAGGTGACGGCGGATGTCTGCGTGATCGGCGCCGGATTCACCGGTTTATCCGCGGCGGTGCATTTGCTGGAGCAGGGCAAAAGCGTCTGCGTACTCGAGGCCAAGCGCTGCGGGCAGGGCGGTTCGGGGCGCAACGTCGGGTTGGTGAATGCCGGGATGTGGATTCCCCCGGACGAGATCGAAGCCGGGTTCGGCGAAGTGATCGGCAGCCAGCTCAATCGCATGCTTGGCGCGGCGCCTGCTTTGGTGTTCAGCCTGATCGACAAATACAACATCGATTGCCAGTTGCGTCGCGAGGGTACGCTGCACATGGCGCACAACGCCCGTGGCGAAGCCGATCTGCGCAGTCGTGAAGAACAATGGAAGCGCCGCGGCGCGCCCGTGGAGTTGTTGACCGGTGCGGCGTGCGAGCAGGCTACCGGTACCAAAAAGATCGCCGCCGCATTACTCGACCGTCGCGCCGGCACGCTCAATCCGATGGCCTATACCAGCGGTCTGGCCAAGGCTGCCGCGGATCTGGGTGGTCAGCTGTTCGATCATTCAGCAGTGACCCGACTCGAACGGCAGGGCCAACGCTGGTCGGTGCAAACCGACGCCGGTTCGGTCATGGCCGAGCAGGTGGTGATCGCCTCCAACGCCTACACCGAAGGCGACTGGACTGAACTGCGGCGTAATTTCTTCCCCGGTTATTACTATCAGGTGGCTTCCGCGCCGCTGACTGAAGAAGCCGCGCAACTGATCCTGCCCGGTGGCCAGGGTTCCTGGGACACCCGTCAGGTGCTCAGCAGCATCCGTCGCGACAA
The DNA here is from genome assembly GCF_058800905.1 of Pseudomonas sp. GW822-FHT04C11. Classification (NCBI taxonomy): domain Bacteria; kingdom Pseudomonadati; phylum Pseudomonadota; class Gammaproteobacteria; order Pseudomonadales; family Pseudomonadaceae; genus Pseudomonas; species Pseudomonas sp. GW822-FHT04C11. Next base: position 337,311 of record NZ_JBXAMS010000001.1, read on the forward strand.
AGACGGCCGGTTGTTGCTCGGCAGCCTGGGCAACGGCAATCAGAAACCCACCTGGTTCCTCAAGGCCTGGGCCGACCGGGTTCAGCAGCATTATTTCCCTTACCTCAAACCGGTGGACTGGGAATGTACCTGGACCGGTTGCATCGCTTTTACCCCCGATCACTTGATGCGCTTGTTCGAGCCAGCACCAGGTCTGGTGGCCGTGACCGGTTACAACGGCCGTGGCGTGACCACGGGCACGGTAGTCGGTAATGCCTTCGCCGATTATTTGTGTAACGGAAATCCTCAGGCGCTACCGATTCCCTTCGCACCCATGCAGCCACTGGCCGGGGTGGGCCTGCGCAGTTGTCTGTACGAGGCCGGTTTTTCGCTCTATCACGCGGGCCAGTGCCTGCGGATTGTTATTTGAGCGAGGAAATATGTTGCGCGAAGCGGCGCTTTTTGGCGCAGCGACTAGCCTGTAATGGTGCGGGTTTGTAGCAGTTGCGCACCAGCAGTGTGCAGTTCGGTGACGCATGCTGTTACAGGCTGGTTGCACGTCGTTTGGCGCTGCGGTTGCAATGATGGCGCACAAGGGTTGCGCCTCAAAAAGAAAATGGTTTCACCTTCCGCGGTTTAGACGGTTGCACGCCCAATAAAAAAGGGCCCGAAACAGTCGAAATAACAATAAAGCAGCGACTTTTTGAAGAATAAAAAACCGATGGCACGGCCCTTGCTCTGAGCATTCAGTGAAGTCGCAGTGCCAATTAAAAAAACCTTGGAGCACCACCTCATGTCCCAGACGTTTTACAAGAAAGGCTTTGTAGCTCTCGCAGTGGCGGCTGCGTTGGGTGTTTCTTCGTTTGTTCAGGCGGATGTCAAACTTGGTGTGGCAGGTCCGATGACCGGCCCTAGCGCTTCCTTCGGCTTGCAATACATGAAAGGCGCGCAAGCGGCGGCGGATGCAATCAATGCCAAGGGCGGCATCAACGGCGAAAAAATCGTACTGGTCCAGGGCGATGACGCCTGCGAACCGAAACAGGCTGTGGCTGTTGCGAACAAAATGGTCCAGGACAAGGTGATCGGCGTGGTCGGGCACTTCTGCTCGTCGTCGACCATCCCGGCTTCCGAGGTCTACTCCGACGCCGGCATCATCGCAATCACCCCGGGCTCTACCAACCCGACGGTCACCGAGCGCGGCCTGCCTGCCATGATGCGTATGTGCGGGCGTGATGACCAACAAGGTATCGTCGCAGGCAACTACATCGTCGACGTGCTGAAAGGCAAGAAAGTTGCCGTTATCAACGACAAAGACACCTACGGTAAAGGCCTGGCGGACGCAACGGCCAAGCAGCTGACCGCGCGTGGCGTGAAACCGGTTCTTGAAGAAGGCCTGACCCGCGGCGAGAAAGATTTCAGTGCCCTGATCACCAAGGTCCGTTCGGTAGGGGCTGATGTCCTTTACTTCGGCGGCCTGCACCCGGAAGCCGGTCCACTGGTCCATCAACTGCGTGAGCAAGGCCTGAAAGACGTCAAGTTCATGTCCGATGACGGCATCGTCACCGACGAAATGGTCACGACTGCCGGTGGTGCTCCTTACGTCGACGGCGTGTACATGACCTTCGGTGCTGACCCGCGCCTGATTCCAGACAGCAAGGCTGTCGTGGATACCTTCCGCAAATCCGGTTACGAGCCTGAAGGCTACACCCTGTACGCCTACGCTTCGGTGCAAGCCCTGGCTGCCGGCTTCAACGGTGCCAAGTCGAACAAAGGTGAAGAAGCCGCCAAATGGCTCAAGGCGCACCCGGTGGAAACCGTGATGGGCAAGAAGGAATGGGATAGCAAGGGCGACCTGAAAATCTCCGACTACGTGGTTTACCAGTGGGATGCCGCAGGCAAATACCACCAGCTGGAAAAACAGAAGTGAGATAAGCGCACCGCCAGGTCTGGGCCTCTCGATATCCTTCGTGGGGCCTGGCTTGAGTCATGGGTTCTGCAGTCATGTCGACCCGGTATTTTTCTTCTGAGCCACATGAACCTGGCCAGGTGCGCCTCACAAGGGCTCATCGACACCGGGTTCGCGGTGGCCTCTCGAGTTAGTGAGAGTGCATGATGGACGGTATTTTCCTGCAACAAGTTATCAACGGTTTGACCCTCGGATCGGTCTACGGCCTGATCGCCATCGGCTACACAATGGTCTACGGCATCATCGGCATGATCAACTTCGCCCACGGCGAGGTGTACATGATTTCCGCGTACCTGGCGGCAATCAGCCTGGCTCTGCTGTCCTACTTCGGTGTCGAATCCTTTCCGCTGTTGATCCTCGGTACTCTGCTGTTCACGGTCTTCGTGACCGGTGTGTATGGCTGGGTCATCGAACGCATCGCTTATAAACCGCTACGCAACTCCACCCGACTGGCACCGCTGATCAGTGCTATCGGCGTTTCCCTGATCCTGCAGAACTACGCGCAGATCGCTCAGGGCTCACGGCAACAGGGTATTCCTACGCTGCTGAGCGGTGGGCTGCGATTCGACATCGGTACCGGTTTCGTGCAGATCACATACACCAAGATCTTCATTCTGGTCGCCGCGTTTATCGGGATGGCCCTGCTGACCTACATCATCAAGTACACCAAGTTGGGGCGCATGTGTCGTGCCACCCAACAAGACCGCAAGATGGCCTCGATCCTCGGGATAAACACTGACCGGGTGATCTCCTACGTGTTCATTATCGGTGCGGCCATGGCTGCGCTGGCGGGTGTGTTGATCACGGTGAACTACGGCACCTTCGATTTCTACGCAGGCTTCGTGATCGGTATCAAGGCCTTCACCGCTGCGGTACTCGGCGGCATTGGTTCGCTGCCTGGCGCCATGCTCGGCGGGATCATCCTCGGCGTTTCCGAGTCGCTGTTTTCCGGCGTGATCAACTCTGACTACAAGGACGTCTTCAGCTTCTCGCTGTTGGTACTGATCCTGATTTTCCGTCCTCAAGGCCTGTTGGGTCGCCCACTTGTGGCGAAGGTGTAAGCATGTCCGATACTAATAACAAACCTATCGATGTGAAAAAAAGCCTGATCGACACGGTTCTGGCCGGGTTGATTGCCCTGATTGTCTTCGGCCCGATCGTGGGCGTAGTGCTTGAAGGCTATAGCTACAATCTGCAGCCGACGCGTGTGGCCTGGATGGTCGGGGCGGTGATGATCGGGCGTCTTGCCTTGAGCCTGTTCATGCAGACGGCCAAGGGTGAGAAGGTTCAGCAACGCTTCGAAATCGTCGGCTCCGGCGTACATGTGCTGGCACCTGATTTCAAGTCGCGGCTGCGCTTCATCATCCCGGCGTTGATCGTGATCGCTATCGTGTTCCCGGTCTTCGCCGACAAGTACCTGCTGACGGTGGTGATCCTGGGGCTGATCTACGTGTTGCTGGGCCTTGGCCTGAACATCGTGGTCGGCCTGGCAGGTCTGCTCGACCTGGGTTATGTGGCGTTCTACGCCATCGGCGCGTATGGCCTGGCACTGGGTTATCACTACCTTGGCCTGGGCTTCTGGACCGTGTTGCCGCTGTCGGCACTCATGGCGGCGCTGGCCGGATGCATACTCGGCTTTCCGGTGTTGCGCATGCACGGTGACTATCTGGCCATCGTGACCCTGGGCTTCGGTGAAATCATTCGCCTGATACTGACCAACTGGCTGTCCTTCACGGGCGGGCCTAACGGCATGCCGGTGCCATCACCGTCGTTTTTCGGTATCGAGTTCACGCGTGTGGCGAAGGATGGCGGGATACCCTTCCATGAGTTCTTCGGGACCGAATACAACCCGAACATCAAGTTCATGTTCATCTATGCCGTGTTGTTCCTGGTCGTGATGCTGGTGCTGTACATCAAGCACCGCCTGACCCGAATGCCGGTCGGGCGTGCCTGGGAGGCATTGCGCGAAGATGAGATCGCCTGCCGCGCCATGGGCCTCAACCACGTACTGGTCAAGCTGTCGGCCTTTACCCTGGGGGCTTCCACAGCCGGTCTGGCGGGTGTGTTTTTTGCCAGCTACCAAGGCTTCGTCAACCCGACCTCGTTCACCTTCTTCGAGTCGGCGTTGATCCTCGCCATCGTCGTACTCGGCGGCATGGGCTCGACCGTCGGCGTGGTGATCGCCGCGTTCGTGCTGACCGTCGCCCCGGAACTGCTGCGCGGCTTCGCTGAATACCGCGTGTTGCTGTTCGGCATTCTCATGGTGTTGATGATGATCTGGAAACCGCGCGGCCTGATTCGTATCAGCCGTACCGGCGTGACCCCGCGTAAGGGTGCCTTGACTGAGAGGAGCGCGTCATGAGCGATGAATTCATTCTCTCGGTAGAGAACCTGATGATGCACTTCGGCGGCATCAAAGCCCTGAGCGATGTCAGCCTGAAGGTCAAGCGTAACTCGATCTTCGCGTTGATCGGCCCCAACGGTGCGGGCAAGACCACGGTGTTCAACTGCCTGACCGGTTTCTACAAAGCCTCTGGCGGGCATATCGAGCTGAACACCCGTGGCGTGAAAACCAACGTCATCAAGATGCTCGGGGAACCCTTCAAGGCGACCGATTTCGTGTCGCCAAAACGCTTCGTCAACCGGCTGCACTACAAGATGTTCGGCGGCACGCACCTGATCAACCGCGCCGGCCTGGCGCGGACTTTCCAGAACATCCGCCTGTTCAGGGAAATGTCGGTGATCGAGAACCTGCTGGTGGCTCAGCACATGTGGGTCAACCGTAATCTGGTGTCCGGCATTCTCAACACCAAAGGCTACCGCAAGGCCGAAAGCGATGCCCTGGACCATGCCTTCTACTGGCTGGAGGTGGTCGATCTGGTGGACTGCGCCAACCGCCTGGCCGGTGAGCTTTCCTACGGTCAGCAACGGCGTCTGGAAATTGCCCGGGCCATGTGCACCCGGCCCAAGATCATTTGCCTGGACGAACCGGCGGCGGGCCTCAACCCGCAGGAAACCGAGGCGCTCAGCGCGATGATCCGGCATCTGCGCGACGACCACGACATTACGGTGGTGCTGATTGAACACGACATGGGCATGGTAATGAGTATTTCCGACCACATCGTGGTGCTGGACCACGGCAACGTGATTGCCGAGGGTAACCCGCAAGCGATCCGCAACGACCCGAAAGTGATTGCCGCCTACCTGGGTGCTGATGAAGAGGAGCTGGTATGACTCAACCGATCCTCGAACTGAAAGCGATCGACGTGTTCTACGGGCCGATCCAGGCCCTGAAAAAGGTCTCGCTGCACATCAACGAAGGCGAGACGGTCAGCCTGATCGGCTCCAACGGTGCCGGTAAATCGACGTTGCTGATGTCGATCTTCGGCCAGCCGCGGGCGGCCGGCGGGCAGATCGTCTATCGCGGCGTGGACATCACCCACAAGTCGTCCCACTACATCGCCTCCAACGGCATTGCCCAGTCGCCGGAAGGGCGGCGGGTATTCCCTGACATGACCGTCGAGGAAAACCTGCTGATGGGCACGATTCCGATTGGCGACCAGTACGCTACCGAGGACATGCAGCGCATGTTCGAGCTGTTTCCACGGCTCAAGGAACGGCGCAATCAGCGGGCGATGACCATGTCCGGTGGCGAGCAGCAAATGCTCGCCATTGCCCGGGCCTTGATGAGTCGGCCCAAATTGCTGTTGCTCGATGAGCCGAGCCTGGGGTTGGCACCGATTGTGGTGAAACAGATCTTCGCCACCCTGCGCGAACTGGCGGGCACCGGCATGACCATCTTCCTGGTCGAGCAGAACGCCAACCACGCGCTCAAGCTGTCCGACCGGGCCTACGTGATGGTCAACGGTGAAATCCGCCTGAGCGGCACCGGCAAGGAGCTGTTGGTGAACGAAGAGGTGCGTAACGCCTACCTCGGCGGTCACTGAGTTATCGCTGTTATGCACAAACCCCGGCGCGCAATCGCCGGGGTTTTTTATATCCCCAAAACCGTGCACATCCCCTGTGCTCGCGATAGCGGCCTGTAGCAGCTGCCGAGCCCGCGAGGCTGCGTTCGAGGACGCAGTCCTCGCAAATCCCGCGTACGCAGTTTGCCTGAAAGAACACATTGTCTGATTTTACGACTGCTTCGCCCGAGCGCGGACCGAGCCGAACGCAGCCTCGCGTGCTCGGCAGCTGCTACGAAAGTGGATGTTTTCAGGTGTCCACAGGTGTTTGCGAAAAATGTGGAAAACAATATTCGCAACCTGTTAAAGCGCGACATAAAGCCGCTGCAAATAGTTGTTTTTCCACAGTTTTGACTTGTCCCCGTTTGCTGTGGAGCTGGCTGTGGGTAACATGGGAGCAACTGCCTGAAGGCCTTTAACGGCGTGGCTTGCAGGGTTGTGGTTGTTTTTTGATCAGGCATTTTTCAGCGGCCTTGAGTAAGCCTTGTCAACCTTTTTGTTGCCGCTGCCCGGCGCCTGAACAGTCGTTGCGCAGCCTGTGGATAAGTCTGTGGTTAAACTCTGGAAAGACTCGGCAAAGGGCCGTAATGACTGGCGTGTAGCCATCGTCCCGGTGACTGGCCGGTCGCACTGATCGATGCTGGCTACACTTGTCAGTGCCCAGGTCAAGCAAAAAACTTTCAAATCTGCCCGCAAAGCCTTGTAGATCGCGCGTCTCAAGGTTTGCACTTGCCCCCAAAGACTGTGGACGGGGCTGTGGATAAGGTGCGTGCAGTTGGCTGCGAGCCAGAGCGGCCAAGGCTTGGCAGTAGTTGAGCGTTTTTTGTACAGCGAACATGACAGAGTTTTCATTTTCGCGGTTTTGGGTTCAGGTACTCTGCGCGCCTTGGCGCCCCCGAATGGGCGCTCGTCATTTGACGACATGGAGCCATTGCATGACCGATAGTCCCGCCTTTGCTCCTGTCGAGCCCGTCAGCCCTATGCGTCGGCTGCTCAAGCGATTGGGTTACGACCTGGCCGTGATGGATCTCGGCGGACGGGGACTGGCACTGATCGGCGGGTTGCTTTTGCTGGCCTGGATCAGCTCCGGCATCTACAAGGTTCAGCCGGATGAACAGGGAATCGTGCTGCGCTTCGGGCGCTGGCAGCAGACCGCCGAACCCGGGCTGCACTATCACTTGCCCTATCCTGTCGAAACCGTCCTCCTACCCAAGATCACTCAGGTCAATCAGCTGCAACTGGGCACCAGTACCAGCGTGCAGAGCGCAGCGAGCAATGGCGCGCGCGACAAGCAGATGCTCACTGGTGACGAAAACATCGTCGAAGCCGATTGCACGGTGTTCTGGCGGATCAAGGACGCACGACTCTACCTGTTCAAAATCAGCGACCCGGAGCGCTCGGTGAAACTCGCCGCCGAAAGCGCGCTGCGCGAGGTGATTGGGCGTACGCCGATTCAGTCGGTAATGTCCGACAAGCGTGCACAGATCGCCGATGAAACCCGCGACTTGCTGCAGCAGTTGCTGGACCGCGAACAGGCGGGGATTCTCGTCACTCAAGTGCAATTACAACGGGTCGATCCGCCGCCGCAGGTGATCGACGCGTTCAACGATGTGCAGCGAGCCCGCGCCGACCAGGAGCGCGCCCGCAACGAAGCCGAAGCCTATGCCAATGACGTGATTCCCCGTGCCCGTGGCGACGCGGCGCGTATCACCCAGGAAGCCGAGGCTTATCAGGCGCAAGTCGGCAACCTGGCCGAGGGCGAGGCCAAGCGCTTTCTTTCGGTTTACAACAGCTACGTGCAATCCAAAGACGTCACCACCTGGCGCCTGTACATGGAGAGCATGGATGAAGTCCTGAAAAAGGCTTCCAAAGTCATCATCGATTCTTCCGGCAAGGGCGTGTCCGGGGTGGTGCCGTACATGCCGCTGAGCGAGCCCGGCAAACCGCAGCAAAAGGACGCCCGACCATGAACCGCACCGTCAAAGGGTTGGCCGCGGCCAGCGTCGCGATAGCGCTTTGGGCATTGGCGGCGTCGGCCTATGTGGTCGATGAATCACAGCAGGCACTGATCATCCGCTTCGGCGCACCGATGGGCGTTGCCGGGGAGCCGGGGCTCAAGTTCAAGGTGCCGTTCAGCGACTCCATCGTGTTTTACGACAGCCGTCTGCAAACCCTGGCATCGCCGGCCGAACAAGTGATTCTCGGCGATCAGAAGCGGATCGAGGTCGAGACCTATACGCGTTTTCGCATTAGCGACCCGTTGCGGTTTTATCAGGCTGTCGGGACTCTGGATCAAGCCAATGCCCAGCTGACGCAAATGGTCAGTTCCTCGCTACGTCGTGAGTTGGGCGAGGTATCGCTGCGTTCGTTGTTGTCGCCGGCCCGTCAGCAGGAAGTCGCGATCATCGAGAAAGACGTCGCCGACAAAGCCCGCGCACTCGGCATCGAGGTGACGGAGGTGCGTCTGCACCGCGCCGATCTGCCACTGGAGGCCAGTCAGGCGATTTACGACCGGATGAAGTCCGAGCGCCAGCGCGAAGCCAAGGAGCTGCGCGCGCAGGGCTTTGAATGGGCTCAGCAAATCCAGGCCAAGGCCGACCGTGATCGCACGGTGTTGCTCTCGGAAGTCCAGCGCCAGTCGGCGATCACCCATGGCGAGGCTGATGCAGCGGCCAACCAGATTCTTTCGGCGGCGTTCAGCAAAGACCCGGAATTCTACAAGTTGTACCGCTCGTTACAGACCTACCGTCAGGCGCTGTCTGACAGTCAGCCGATGTTGGTGCTGACGCCTGATGCTGCGTTTCTCAAGCAGTTCCGGAACGGGCCGGCAACGACCAGCGGCAAGTAGCAACGGCCGTGAGTGATCTGTTTACAGGGCACCGGCCTGAGCCGTTCGCTGGGATGATGTTCCGATGACGCCGTCTTTTGCCAGGAAACCGCTCGATGTTATTTGATGGTGCGCTGCATGCGCTGAGCATGGTCTTTGAGGTGTTCCTGCTGGACTTGATCCTGTCGGGCGACAACGCGTTGGTGATTGCCCTGGCCTGTCGCGGGTTGCCGCCGGAACAGCTGCGTCGGGCCGTATTGATCGGCACCAGCGGCGCCATCGTCCTGCGGGTGTTGTTGACCACATTGGCCGGTTGGTTGCTGCTGGTGCCGTGGCTCAAATTGATCGGCGCGCTGCTGTTGCTGGTGATCGCCATACGGCTGCTGACCGAGGAAGAGGCAGGCGAAGAGGGCGATTCGTCGGACGGCTCGCCGCAGACGCTGGGCAGTGCAGTGGTCACGGTGCTGACTGCCGACCTGATCATGAGCATGGACAACGTGGTCGGGCTGGCGGCGGTGGCCCAGGGCAGTGTCTTTTATCTGGTGCTGGGCTTGCTGTTGAGTGTGCCGCTGCTGATGTTCGGCAGCCTGCAGATTACCCGGCTGTTACAGCGTCAGCCGGTGCTGGTGTCATTTGGTGCGGCACTGCTGGGCTATGTCGCCGGGGACATTGCGGTCTCTGATCCGGTGGTCGTGGGCTGGGTCAACAGCCAGTCACCGGCGCTCAATCAAGTGGTGCCCCTGTTGTGTGCGGTGTATGTGGTTCTTCAGGCTCGGATCATTCTTCGGCAACGTGCGCGGTTGCCCAAACCTGTGGTCGTGCAGCCGGTCGCGCGGGCGGTCAGGTTCCAGCAACCGGACAGCGAACCGGTTACGTTGCCGGTGGTGAAACCCGAGGTGGTCCTGACTGCATCGCCCGCGCCTGCAATTGAAGCATCCAATGATGAGCCGCCGCGGCGTCTGTTCGGCGATTACAACGGGCTGGCATTGGTGTTGGCGGGGCTTGCCGGTATTTTCGTGATCAGCGCTGCGTTGTATAGCCTGGTGAGCGGATTGTCCGGTGGCCTGCTGCCCACGCCGCAAAAGGACTATGCGTATGTCTGCACCGGGGCGAGCACCACTCTTTACTATCGACCCGGCGGCAGCACGATCCGGCTGGTCACGGGCGGCGGTGAAGCCAGCGGTTACGTGAGGTACAAGACCATTCTCTGGCAGACCCCGCAGAGCGCCCTCAAGGACTTGCACCTGACGCTCCCCGGCGAGATCGAGAAAACCAGCGCCACGGTGGTCACCCTCAATGGCGGCAGCTTCTCGCAGATCCAGTGCGCGCGCAGCCTGTGACGTAACCACCAATGACCCGGTTGCCGCTGCGCTCCGGGCCGGGCATGCTGCCGGTTGAGTTTCTATTCCAACGGCTGCGTATCAGCCCAAACCAGGAGAACACGATGTCCAACACCCTGTTTATTACCGGCGCGACGTCCGGTTTTGGTGAAGCCTGCGCCCGTCGTTTTGCCGAGGCCGGCTGGAAACTGGTACTGACAGGCCGTCGTGAAGAGCGTCTGAATGCCCTGTGCGCCGAATTGTCGAAGCAGACCGAAGTCCATGGCCTGGTGCTCGACGTGCGTGACCGCAAGGCCATGGAGGAAGCAATCGCCAACCTGCCGCCGTCGTTTGCCAAGCTGCGCGGGCTGATCAACAACGCAGGCCTGGCCCTGGGTGTAGACCCGGCGCCCAAGTGCGATCTGGACGACTGGGAAACCATGGTCGACACCAACATCAAGGGCCTGATGTACAGCACTCGCCTGCTGCTGCCACGCTTGATCGCCCACGGTCGCGGTGCCGGGATCATCAACCTGGGTTCCATCGCCGGCAACTACCCGTACCCGGGCAGCCACGTGTATGGCGCGACCAAGGCGTTCGTCAAACAGTTCTCGCTGAACCTGCGTTGCGACCTGCAAGGCACTGGCGTACGGGTGAGCAACATCGAGCCGGGCCTGTGTGAAAGCGAGTTCTCGCTGGTGCGTTTTGGCGGTGACCAGGCGCGCTACGACGCCACTTACGCGGGCGCCGAGCCGATCCAGCCGCAGGACATCGCCGAGACGATTTTCTGGGTCCTCAATGCCCCGGCGCACATCAACATCAACCGTCTGGAATTGATGCCAGTGAGCCAGACCTGGGGCGGATTTGCGATTGACCGCAGTAGCAAGGCGTAAGTGTGGGGGGGAGGGGCTTGTCGGAACGCCGCACCACCCCGTTTGGGCCGCGTAGCAGCCCTGAAACCAGACACCACCTATGTCAGGCATACCGCGATCGACGGTTTGCGGCTGCTTCGCACCCGAGCGGGGGCAAGCCCCCTCGCCACAGGCGGCAAATCGGTCAAAACATGGCATTAAGGTACACTCCCTCTCGAAACCCCCACCGCAAACCGCGGTTTTCAGGGTTTCAGAAGGAGGAAATGTGAGTAACCGAGGTGAGCAGGTACTGCTCAAGCAATCGACCATCCTGATGTTCGCCGTGGCAATCGCCGCGATCGTCACGGGTTTTTTTTCTGGCTCCCAATCGATTTTGTTCGATGGGTTTTTTTCGCTGATCGCGACCTTCATCAAGGTCCTGATGCTGATCACCGCCAAGCTGATCGCCAAGGAAAGTAACCAGCGCTTTCAATTCGGCTTCTGGCACCTTGAGCCGATGGTGCTGCTGATCGAAGGTAGCTTCCTGCTGCTGATTGCGATCTACGCCTTTCTCAGCGGTATGTTCGGCATCATCAACGGTGGCCGCGAGATCGAACTGGGCCTGGTGATTCCTTTTGCGGGGGTGCTTAGCGTCGTCTGTTTCGGCTATTTCTTCTACGTCCGTTATCGCAATCGCACGTTGAAATCTTCGCTGATCCAGTTCGACAACATCAGTTGGCTGGTGGACGCGATGCTCTCGGTCGGCTTGCTGGTGAGCTTCCTCATCGCGTTGCTGCTCAAGACGCAGGGCTACGGCCAGTGGGCCGCTTACGTCGACCCGTCGATCCTGATCCTGCTGGCCCTGAGCATGCTCGCGCCGGCGTTCAAAATCCTCAGGCCGGCGTTACGCGATGTGCTGGGAATTGTTCCGGATCAGCTGGATGACAAGGTTCGCCAGGTGATGGACGAGGCCAAGGCCGAGCATGGTTTTGCCGACTACATCTCGTATGTGCAGAAGCACGGACGGGCGCGGTTCATCGAGATTCACGTGGTATTGCCGGCGGATTACCGACTTGATGGCGTGGCCACGCTGGATGAACTGCGTGAGCGAATTTCGGCGAAGCTCGGCAAACCGGATGCGGCGCGTTGGCTGACGATCAGCTTCACTGGTGATCGCAAGTGGATTGCCTGACGGGAAGGTGACGTGTGGCGAGGGGGCTTGCCCCCGTTGGGTGGCGAAGCCGCCGCAATCTGGTCAATTGGATTTACCTGAAGAATCGCGTCGGCAAGTATTAGGGCCGCTACGCGGCCCAACGGGGCGGTGCGGCGTTCCGACAAGCCCCCTCGCCACAGAAGACTCAGCCGAAATATTCGATCAACCCGCGATAACAGGTCGCCAAATGGTATGGCGTGGTCGACGGCATGTCCTGGCGGCTGATCGCGCCATCTCTGTCCAGGCACTCGTACCAGCCACCGGTATGCAGGAAACGCTGTTGCAGGGCGTTCAATTGACGCTCAAGCAAGGCTTCGCTGTCTGGACGCAAGGTCAGGGCGCGCAGGTATTCGGCCTGGGCCCAGATGCGCTGGGTCTCATCACGAGGTCGGCCGTCCAGTTCAAGGTCGAGCATTGCTCGTACTGCCCCCGTTTGCTGATTAACGCCCAATTGTTCGGTGAGCGGGAATGCGCGGGTCAGCGAGGCGTGCAGTTTTGATCCGCGCAGCAACGCCGATGACTCCAGCAGGAAGAACCATTCGAATTGATGCCCCGGCTCAAACCAGTTATCCACAGCCCCCAGCGGTTTCTCCATCATCACCCCGTGCTGCGGGTCGATGAAGTGCTTTTGCATCGCCCCGCACAGTGCATTGAGCGCGGCCTCGACCGAGGCATCGTCGCGTACTGACAGCGTGGCGAGGAACGCTTCGGCCAGATGCATCAGCGGGTTCTGCAACGGCCCGGACTTGAGCGATGACCAGTCGCGGTCGAGGCTGGCTTCGTACAGGCCGTCGTCTGTGGCGAAACGCTGAGCGACCACTTCCAGCGCGGCATTGAGCACCGATTCCACCAACGGCTCGCGAACCTTGGCCCAGTAATGGGCGCAGGCAAACAGAATGAAGGCGTGGGTGTAGAGGTCTTTACGCTGATCCAGCGGCGCGCCATGGGCGTCGATGCTGTAGAACCAGCCGCCGTGTTCGGCATCGTGGAAATGCCGTTGCAGGGAGCGAAACAACGCAGCGGCGCGCTCTTCGGCAGCCGGCACGTCACCGATCAGGCTGGCGAACAGGTACAGCTGTCGCGCGCAGGCCATGGCCCGGTAGCGTTGTGGCGGCAATGGCTGGCGTTCGGCGTCCAGCGCTTCATACGGCAGCGCCATGTCTGAGTTCCAGCCGGGCCCTTGCCAGAGCGGCACGATCACGTCCTGGAAGTGCTGCTGCACAGTGGCGAACAGGGCGGTCAATTCAGGCTGGGAGGCGGAGCGGGGAGCATCGGGCATTGGCTGGCGTCGTCACGGCAGGAGTGTTTGCGCGACATGGTAGCAGGAGTTGTGCACGATGCTGTTTTTGTGGCGAGGGGGCTTGCCCCCGTTGGAGCGCGAAGCGGTCCTAAAATCGCATTCGCGTTATTTTTACGGCTGCTTCGCCCGAGCGCGGACCGGCCGACGGGGGCAAGCCCCCTCGCCACAGAGTCAGCCGGCGAGCAACCAGACTCCGGTTGCCGCTGAAGCAGCGCCGGCCAACCGAACCAGCGACGCAGCGGCCTGAGGCAATACGCGCACCAATGCATAACCGGCGGCATGCAGGGCTGCGGTCGCGGCGACGAAGCCAGCGGCATACGCCCAAGGGCTGGACATCTCCGGCAGCTCCAGGCCATGCGCCACGCCGTGGAACAAGGCAAACAGTGCCGTCGCGCCAATCGCCAGGCTCAACGGTGGACGCACCGCCAATGCCACCGCCAGGCCCAGTGCGAGCACCGAGGCGGCAATCCCGCTCTCCAGCGCCGGCAGGTTCAAGCCTTCAAACCCGAGCAGGCCGCCGATCAGCATGACGCCGACGAAGGTACACGGCAGTGCCCAACGTGCTGCGCCCTTTTGTTGCGCGGCCCACAGTCCCACGGCGAGCATCGCCAGCAAATGGTCGAGCCCGCCAATCGGATGGCTGATGCCGGCCAGCAAACCGTTGTCGCCATGGCCAGGGTGGGCGAAGGCCAGTGCGGGCGTGAGCAGCAGGGCTGCGGCGGCGAAGATGCGTTTGAGTGTCATGAGTAAGCTTCCTTGTTGATAACACCTGTGGATAAGTTTCAGGCTGCGGTCAGCAGCCCCTGGCGCTCGATGAAGGCGATGATTTCTTCAAGGCCCTGGCCGGTTTTCTGATTGCTGAAGACGAATGGCTTGCCACCGCGCATGCGTTGGGTGTCGCTGTCCATCATTGACAGCGATGCGCCTACCAGCGGCGCCAGGTCGATCTTGTTGATCACCAGCAGGTCGGATTTGCAGATCCCCGGTCCGCCCTTGCGCGGCAACTTGTCGCCGGCCGAGACATCGATCACGTAGATCGTCAGGTCCGAGAGTTCCGGGCTGAAGGTCGCCGACAGGTTGTCACCACCGGACTCCACCAGAATCAGATCGAGACCGGGAAAGCGTCGATTCAGTTGATCCACCGCTTCGAGGTTGATCGACGCATCTTCGCGGATCGCCGTATGCGGGCAGCCGCCGGTTTCCACGCCGATGATCCGTTCGGGGGCCAAGGCCTCGTTGCGCACCAGAAAGTCGGCGTCTTCGCGGGTGTAGATGTCGTTGGTGACCACCGCCAGGTTGTAGCGATCACGCAACGCCAGGCACAGCGCCAAAGTCAGCGCGGTTTTGCCGGAACCGACCGGGCCGCCGATACCGACGCGCAGAGGTTGTGTGTTCATGTGATTCTCCAAAATAACAGGCGCTAGGAACGGAACAGACGGCTGTACTGGCGCTCATGGGCCATGCACGCCAGGGACAGGCCGAAAGCCGCGCTGCCATAGTGTTGGGGGGCAAGGGTTGAGGCGTTCTGCTGAGCCTGTTGCAGCAGCGGCAGCAGTTCGCTGGTGAGGCGTTGTGCGGCTTGCTGGCCCAGCGGCAGGGTTTTCATCAACACCGCCAATTGATTCTCCAGCCAGCTCCAGAGCCAGGCGGCGAGTGCGTCTTGCGGGCTGATCTGCCAGGCGCGGGCGGCCAGCGCCCAGCCGAGGGCCAGATGCGGCTCGCTGCGTTGTGCGAGAAAGCTGCGGGCGACGTCATCCAGTTCCGGTAAGCCGTTGAGCAGTTGCTGCAGGGAATAGCCCATCTGCCGGCTTTCCTGATGCAGCTCGCGGGTTTCCCGGCTGGCGCGGTGTTCCTCACAGCGTTGCAGCAACTGTGGCCAGTCTTCATTGGCGGCAGCGGTGCAATGGGCGAGCAGCAGCGGCGCTTCGAAACGCGCCAGGTTGAGCAGCAACTGATCGCTGATCCAGCGTTTGGCCGATTCCGGGTCGTTTACGCGGCCGTTATCCACAGCCATTTCCAGGCCTTGTGAATAGCTGTAGCCGCCAATCGGCAATTGCGGGCTGGCCAGACGCAGCAGCGCCCAGGCCGGGTTCATATGCGTACGCCGAACTGATGCAGTTTCGGCGGATAGTTGAAGTCTTCGTCGCCGTGCCGCGAATGGTGATGGCCACCGCCATAGGCGCCGTGCTCCGGCTGGAACGGTGCTTCGATGTTTGCGGTCTGCGCACCCAGCTGTTCGAGCATGGCTTTGAGCACGTAATCGTCAAGCAGGCGCAGCCAGCCATCACCGACTTGCAGGGCAACGTGGCGGTTGCCCAGGTGATAGGCGGCGCGGGTCAGTTCGAAGGCGTTGGCGCAGGTGACATGCAGCAGTTGCTCGGGACGGGCACAGACACGGACGATGCGGCCGTCTTCGGCCTCCAGGCATTCGCCGTCGTACAGCGGCGGCTGCCCGCGCTCCAAAAACAACCCGACGTCTTCACCTTCGGCACTGAAACAGCGCAGGCGACTTTTACTGCGCGCCTCGAAGTTCAGGTGCAACTCGGCGGCCCAGACGGGTTGAGGGTCGATTCTGCGATGAATCACCAGCATTGGAAGGCTTCCAGCAAAGGACAATGCTCAGGCTAGAGCAAGGGGCTTGCCAATCGGACGAGACGTAGGAAAACCCTGTCAGAGCGTAGAGGATGTTTCTGAATGTTGCGGGATTTTGAGTAGGTGCGGGTGGGTTTGGTGCGTGCAGGTTTTGTGCGCACCATTTTGTGGCGCATAAAATGATTACTCGGTGCTGCCCAACCCTTGCCAGTGTTTGAGACCGATAAAGATAAAGCGCAGTTGTTGAGTGATCTTCGCCTGTGGCGTCAGGTGCGCGGGCAAGGCTTCGGCTGGCGGGTCGATGATGTCGGGGAGGGTGGCGAACACGCTTTTGACAATCAGGTCGGCCATGACCGACAACCCGGCAAAATTGAGGTGTTGCAGTTTGGGCATCAAGGACAGGTCGGCGGCCAGGTCCGAGCTGATGTTTTCGCGCAGTTTGCCGATGGCCAGGCGCACTGGCAGCGAGCCGCCATATTGTTCGCGCGCCAGAAACAGGAACTGCGAACGGTTGGCCGCGACTACATCAAGGAAAATTCGCACCGAGGCATCGATGATCCCGCCCATGACGAATTCATTGTGGCGCACCAGGCGGATGGTTTCGCGGAAGGTCTGGCCGACTTCGCTGACCAGTTCCAGCCCTAGCTGATCCATGTCGGTAAAGTGCCGGTAGAAACCGGTCGGGACAATACCAGCGGTTTTCGCCACTTCACGCAGGCTCAGGCTGCCGAATCCTCGGCCGCATTCCATCAGGTGGCGGGCAGCGTCCATCAAGGCGTTGCGGGTCTGTTGTTTCTGTTCGGCGCGGGGCAGCATCAGGCGGCTGACTTCTAATCAAGGACAGCGGCGCACTCTAGCAAATCAGCTTTGCTGGCGTCGAACTTGAGTAAAGGAAGGTGAGGCGGGGAGTACAAGCTACATAAAGTCAAAGCCCGATCCAGGAGATCGGGCTTTTTTCCGGGCCAGCATGGCCTTAGCTCAGGCTAGCGTTGCGTTCGATCACACGGTCACCACCACCTTCAGCCAGGGTTTGGCCTTGTGGGGTATGGTCGGAACCGTCAGCAGCCAGGGTCTGGCCTTGTGGGGTGCGATCGGAGCCGTCGGAAGCCAGGGTCTGGCCTTGTGGGGTGCGATCGGCGCCGTCGGAAGCCAGGGTCTGGCCTTGTGGCGTGCGATCGGAGCCGTCGGAAGCCAGGGTCTGACCTTGTGGGGTGCGATCGGAACCATCGGAAGCCAGGGTCTGACCTTGTGGGGTGCGATCGGAACCATCGGAAGCCAGGGTTTGACCTTGTGGAGTGCGATCGGAACCGTCAGAAGCCAGGGTCTGACCTTGTGGTGTCTTGTCGTAGCCGTCCTGAGTGATCAGGCCTTTTTCTTTCAGGCGTTCGTTACCATTGGCACCATCGGCAACCGTTTGGCTGTAAACCGAGTGGCTGGATTTGACTTGCGGAGTTGCCTGATCGGCAGCTGGCAGGGCAAAAGCGGTGCTGGCTAACATCGAAAGGGTCAGGCTAAGCAGTACTTGGCGTTTCATGATCGGTTGCTCCTTGGGAGGGCTATAAAGTGGGTACGAAGTTAATGCTACTCTCGATAAGTCGATATAAAAGTTCATAAAGACAATGGTAATAATCAACGGAATTGATTGTTCGGCGGAAAGCCTCTAGAACGGACGTTTCCGCGGAGCGCTTTTGCACCGAGGTGGGTATTTTCGACTCACTTGCGGGTCGAAAAAGTGCGGGGGCGGGTAACGCGAGCTGTCTGATCGGTCAGGAAAGTTGGTTTTTTCATGTCTGAATGGAAGGAGCGTTAAACCTGCGGGCCATTTGCCAGTCGTAGCTCCTACAATCGGCCGATTTTTGGCCTACCGTTTCCATGCAGGCGTCGCAGTCAGGGCGCTGAGTCGCAATCAGGAGTTCTGTGCAATGACGCGCACTCGTAAAATTCTCGCCTGGGTTGTCGGCAGCCTCGTGCTGCTGATGGCCGTGCTGGTGCTGATCATCGCGTTCTTCGACTGGAACCGGATCAAACCGCCGCTCAACAGCAAAGTCTCCGAAGAACTGCACCGCCCCTTTGCCATCAACGGCAACCTGACGGTGGCCTGGAAACGTGAAGTCGATGAAGGCGGTTGGCGCGCCTGGGTGCCGTGGCCGCATGTGATGGCCGAGGACTTGAGCCTGGGCAACCCGGACTGGTCGAAAAAGCCGCAAATGGTCAGCCTCAAGCGCGTCGAGTTGCGGATTTCGCCCTTGGCGCTATTGGCGCAGCGGGTGGTGATCCCGCGTATCGACCTCACTGAGCCCAATGCCGACTTGCAACGTCTGGCCGATGGTCGTGCCAACTGGACCTTCAAGTTCGATCCGAAAGACCCGAACGCCGAACCGTCTCGCTGGGTAGTAGACATCGGTGCGATCGGCTTCGACAAGGGCCACGTCACCCTCGACGACCAGACCTTGAACACTCAGCTCGACCTGCTGATCGACCTGCTTGGCAAGCCGATTCCGTTCAGCGACATCGTCGGTGATAAAGCCGCGAAGAAAGCTCTGGAGAAGGGCTCGGCGCTGCAAGACTATGTGTTCGCGCTGAAGGTCAAAGGCCAGTACCACGGTCAGAAACTGGCGGGCGAAGGCAAGGTCGGCGGGCTGCTGGCATTACAGGACGCGGCCAAGCCGTTCCCGTTGCACGCGCAGGTGAAGATTGCCGATACCAGCGTCGAATTGGCCGGCACCCTGACCGACCCGCTGAATCTCGGCGCGCTGGACCTGCGCCTGAAGCTGGCCGGCACCAGCCTGGGCAATCTTTATCCCTTGACCGGCGTACCCCTGCCGGCTTCGCCGCCTTACACTACCGACGGTCACTTGATTGCCAACCTGCGCCAGTCGGATGGTGCAACGTTCCACTACGAGGCATTCAACGGCACCATCGGCAGCAGCGATATTCACGGCGACCTGACGTATGTCGCCAGCCAGCCACGACCCAAGCTCAGCGGTGCGGTGGTCTCCAATCAATTGTTGCTCGCCGACCTCGCGCCGTTGATCGGCGCCGACTCCAACGCCAAGCAAAAGGCTCGCGGCGGCGAAAGCAAGCAGCCGGCGGACAAGGTGTTGCCGGTCGAGGAGTTCCATACCGAGCGCTGGCGCGATATGGACGCGGATGTCGAATTCACCGGCAAACGCATCGTTCAAAGCGAGAAGCTGCCGTTTACCGATCTCTATACGCACCTGGTGCTCAACGATGGTCAGATCAGCCTGGAGCCGCTGCGCTTTGGCGTAGCGGGCGGCAAGCTCGATGCGCAGATCCGTCTGAACGGCCTTGCCACGCCGTTGGAAGGGCGGGCGAAACTGACCGCGCGCGGCTTTAAACTCAAGCAGCTGTTCCCGAGCTTCGAAACGATGAAAACCAGCTTTGGGGAACTCAACGGTGACGCCGATCTCGCCGGTCACGGCAACTCGGTGGCGGCGTTGCTGGGCAGCGCCAATGGCGATCTGAAGCTGTTGATGAATGATGGTGCGATCAGTCGTCAACTGATGGAGCTGGCCGGGTTGAACGTCGGCAATTATGTGGTCGGGAAAATCTTTGGCGACCAGGACGTGAAGATCAACTGCGCGGCGGCAGACTTCGACGTCAAGACCGGTCTGGCGACCTCCCGGCTGTTTGTGTTCGACACCGAGAACGCGATTGTCTACATCGACGGCACGGCGAACATGGCCACTGAGCAGCTCGACCTGACCATCACGCCGGAGTCCAAGGGCGTGCGGCTGATCTCGTTGCGTTCGCCGCTGTATGTGCGCGGTAAGTTCATCAAGCCGGATACCGGTGTGAAGGGTGTGCCGCTGATGTTGCGGGGCGCGGGGATGGTGGCGCTGGGCGTGATTGCCGGTCCGGCGGCAGGGTTGCTGGCATTGGTAGCGCCGAGTGGCGGTGAGCCGAATCAGTGCGCACCATTGTTGGAGCAGATGAAGGCAGGTAAGGCACCGAAGACCGTCAAGGGTTGAAGAAGGCCCCGACAGCGGCTTTGAGCGTCAATGGCGTTCGAAACGCCATTAATGCCCCGCATGCCTTTGGCGCTTCAGTCTTTCATTTAGTGTATTAATGCAGTTGGATTGACGTGAAAAAGGTGGGTGTCTACCTTGCTACCCAGCTTTCCAGTTACTTGGCTTCTGATGGCGTCGTACTTGTCTTCCTGCAGATGGGTAGACCATAAGAAGGTCTCGGGGTCGCCAAGAATAGTCTTTTGGGAGATCACTTGATCGAGAATTGTGATGTCAACGGAGCGGGAAGTTTTGAACGATATTTGTAGTGAAAGGGTTGTTTTGTTTTCGAATACAATTGTCAGAAGCGTGCTGATGCTGAAAGTGGAATTTTCACTGGGTAAAAAGTTGCCGGGGTTAACGTCGGGAATGTGTTTTATTTGAATTTTATTCACTATCGCCTCAATGATCGGGGAATCATCAGGCAGCTGTTTTATGATGGTAAATGCGTTGCTAAGTTGTTGTAATTGCCCTTCCATTAATGCGCTGGATAAACCTGTCTTTGCAAGGGTCAAAAGGCTCGAAGGTTCTTTCTTGATCGTTCGGCTTTCGAAGCTGTTGACTGTCCAGAACAAGGTGTTCAGGGTTTTTCGGTAAGCATTGAGTTCAGTATCGGGAGTGCTGTTGGCAATCAGTTGCGCCAGTAGGCTGGAATGCAAAATATCTTTTTTATAGCCTTCGGAGTGTGAGCCGTAAAAAAGTGTAATGTTTCCGTCGACGACGTAAATGTCGGGTGTCATAGACTTCATAAAAGCTCCGGGAAAATGAAATGAAAGCGGGTTGACGGGAACGGAGGCCATGAGTGCTCATTGGCCTCGGTTTTCATCAATTTACTTGAATGTAATTATTAGAAACCCGGAATGCTCTCCAGGAAGTCTTCGGCAGCCTGGCCAAGCTTCTTAAGAACGGAAGCACGTATTTGGTCATAGATACCCACGTTGAGATAAACGGCCGATGCTGCCGATTTTACAGCGGTGGATTGAGTGGTCGACTTCCACCAGAGAATGCCCCGAGTGCTTTCCCTGACATCCACGGATGTGCAGTTAAGAATCATCATTGGCGAACCTTCGCGGGTTTGCCAGACTGGCGACATGTCAAACTTGGCTTCATAGCCAATTTTGGCATTGCGATTGTAAATATTGATCAATCCTTCATTATTTTTCACGCCTTCCACGGCTTTGCCAGCGAGCGCCAGCAATTGGGGGGCATTTGCACCCACCAGGCCCTGAAGTATCTCAAAGGCTACAGCATCCATGGTGAGGCCGGTTTTACGGATGTTTATATCCTTGGTTTGGGACGCCTGGGTGACCCAGCCAAGTTTGGCAAGGCTCTCGGTGTAATACTTGTACCACTCGTGCAGTTGCTTGATTGGGTCATACAGTTGCGTTGCGGCGTTTTGAACTAGTAACTTGCAGTTGTCAACGTCTTTACGGTTTTGCTCCGAGACGCCGGGTATGTAAATGTTCATCATTTCCGGACCGACTGTAGCGCTTTCTTTGTTTGGATCGATCGGTGGGCTGAACGTAGCGATTCGAGCTGTAAAGCTCGAAGCTGGTAAAACAGGAAGCGTATCAAGAAATTCGAGGCGTTGTTCAATATGCATAAATAGAGTCCTTGTTGTTTGATTGCAGACCTCTTGTCTGTGATTTGAAATATAAACAACTGAGGCGTTATGTCGAGTGTGCGTTTGTAACTCGATGATTGTTGCGGGGTGTTTCTGTGGTTGTTAGTATAAGAAGGCGTTGTTTTTTTTCGGGGGTATTAAGAATGTGTGTGATTATTTGGCTGCGCTAAGACCGCTGCTGTTACACGTCTCTGAATATAATCGTCATGTCGCAGGTGTGTCCGCTACTTAAGTGTGAGTGATTGGTGTGAAGTAGCGAGCCGGGAATGTCATAGACTGGTCGTGAAGGTGTCATCCTCGGTAGCGATGCTCAAGTCCGACATCTTGCATCCCACCCTGGGCCTTCTTACTCGATCACAAGGATGTCTGCCCATGTCGCAAGAGACCTCCACGCGTTACCCCTTGGTGCTGGTCCCGGGAATGCTCGGCTTTATTCGGCTGCTGTTCTATCCCTACTGGTACGGGATCATTTCGGCGCTGCGCCGGGGTGGGGCGACGGTGATCGCGGTTCAGGTTTCGCCGGTCAACTCCAACGAAGTGCGCGGTGAAGAGTTGTTAGTGCAAATCGATGAAATATTGCGCGAAACCGGTGCAAGCAAAGTCAATCTGATTGGCCACAGCCAAGGTTCGCTGACCGCCCGTTACGCTGCCGCCAAGCGCCCGGACCTGATAGCCTCGGTGACGTCGGTAGCGGGGCCCAACCATGGCTCGGAGCTGGCGGACTACCTGCACAAACACTGTCCGCCCAACAGTGCGAAAGGCCGTGTGCTGAGTGCGTTGTTGCAACTGGTCGCGTGGTTGATGGGCCTGCTGGAAACCGGTCATCCCAGGCACAAATGGCCGGTGGATGTTCATGCCTCGCACGACTCGCTGACCAGCGAAGGGGTCGCGCTGTTCAATCAGCGTTATCCACAGGGGTTGCCCGAGACCTGGGGCGGGCATGGGCCAGAGTTGGTCAACGGCGTGCGCTATTACTCGTGGTCCGGGACCTTGCAACCGGGCAAGACCGACCGTGGCGGTAACCTGTTCGACGGCACCAACCGCAGCTGTCGCTTGTTCGCCACCACCTTCGTCCGCGAAGCGGGGCATTGCGACGGTATGGTCGGGCGTTACAGCTCGCATTTGGGCACGGTGATTGGCGATGAATACCCGCTGGATCACTTCGACATCGTCAACCAGTCGCTGGGGCTGGTGGGCAAAGGCGCCGATCCGCTGCGGTTATTCGTCGAGCATGCGCAGCGACTGAAGGCGGCGGGGGTCTAGCCGCTTTTGTGGCGAGGGAGCTTGCTCCCGCTCGACCGCGAAGCGGTCGCCTGTTTTGGGGCTGCTGCGCAGCCCAACGGGAGCAAGCTCCCTCGCCACAGGGGATCAGGTGCGGCCTAACACCGTGGTCCAACGCTCCGAAAGAATCACTCCGCCCAACGTCAGCACTCCACCCACCAGGTGATACAGCGCCAGTTGCTCATGCAGCACCACCGCCGCAATCAATGCGGTAATCAGTGGCAGCAGGTTGAAGAACAGCGTGGTTCGGCTTGGCCCCAGACGCACCAC
The DNA here is from genome assembly GCF_058800905.1 of Pseudomonas sp. GW822-FHT04C11. Classification (NCBI taxonomy): domain Bacteria; kingdom Pseudomonadati; phylum Pseudomonadota; class Gammaproteobacteria; order Pseudomonadales; family Pseudomonadaceae; genus Pseudomonas; species Pseudomonas sp. GW822-FHT04C11. The sequence goes on from NZ_JBXAMS010000001.1 coordinate 360,526, forward strand.
CGCTTGCATCCACGCCAGTGGCGCGAGCATCGAGGCCAGCAGGCAGGCATAAAGCACCAGTGGAATGTTCTGCAAGGTCAGGCCAACTTTTGGCGAGGCCAGGAACAGCGGAAACAGCACCACCACCGCCACCAGCACCTGCAAATACAACAGCACCAGCGGCGGCAAACGCAGCTGCCATTTTTTCAGCAAGGTGCTGTAGACCGCATAGGCCAGGGTCGCGATCAGCATCATCGCATCGCCCAGGTTAACCCCGTGTTCCAGTAGCGCACCCAGGCTGCCGGACGAAACCACCACCAGCACGCCGGCAAACGACAGCACCGCACCGGCCAGCGCGCCGGCGGTCAGCCGTTGGCCGAGGCTGATAATGGCCATGGCCAGTGACATCAACGGCATCAGCGACAGGATGATGCCCATGTTGGTGGCCGAGGTCAGCGTTGCGGCGAAGTAGGCCAGGCTTTGATAGACCGCCATGCCAAGCACGCCGAGGACGAAGACCTTGCCCAGGTTCGGGCGAATGACCGTCCAATGACGTATCACCGGTTTGAGCATGAATGGCGTGAACAGCACTCCGGCGAGCAACCAGCGATAGAAACCGATCTCGGCAGGGAAGATCGCGCCGACCGCCAGTTTGTTGATCACGGTGTTGCCGGCCCAGATGAAAATGGCCAGCAGGGGATAAGCATATTGCATGGGAAAAACCAGAACGTTGATGACGGGGTGATTATCGCCTGTCTGGATGCGCGCCTATACTTCAATCCAGACAACCTGCCCCTGATGACAGACAGCATGAACAGTAAACACATCGATCTGCTGGATTTCAACGAACTGCCGGCCCCCGTGTACTTCCGCTATGCCGACTTTGATGCCCACCGCTTTGCCTCGGCTCACCGTCATCAGTGGGGCACGCTGGAGTATTCGGCCCACGGCGTATTGCACATGGAAATCGGCGGCAGCCGCTTCATGTCGCCGCCGCAATACGCGGTGTGGGTGCCGCCGCAGACCGAGCACAGTTTCTACAGCAACCAGCCGATCAATTACCGCGCGGTTTGCCTCGCGCCGCCACTGTGTCGCGATCTGCCGCAACAGGCCTGCACGCTGGCGATCAGTGACATTCTCAAGGCAATCCTCAAGGACTTCGCGGCCCGCGACGTCAAGATCCCCGAGCGCCCGGCAGACAAGCGCCTGGCCGAGGTGTTGGTCGATCAGCTTCAACAAGCGCCGGTGCATAACTGTTATTTGCCTTACGCCAGCAGCGCCGGATTGCTCAGTGTGCTCGAAACCTTGCAGGCATCACCGGGCGACAATCGGCCACTGGCGCAGTGGGCCGAGCAGATCCACGTCAGCGAACGAACCCTGGCCCGGCAGTTTGTTCGGGAACTGGGCATGAGCTTTGGTGAGTGGCGCCAACGCCTGCGTTTCCTCGCTTCGATCGAAGCACTGGACAGCCAGCGCAGCATTCAGGAGATCGCCTTCGATATGGGCTACAGCACGTCGTCGGCGTTTATCGCGATGTTTCAGCGCCAGGCCGGTTGTACGCCCGAGCACTACCGTCGATACAAGGTTTTTTGAACGGTTTGATGGCACGTTGAATCGGCTGTTGGTTATATCGATTCATGAAACTTCAGCAAGAAATATCTTACGGTCTAATCAGACTTGCACTCCATTAATGGGCCGCCGAGCGTTGTACGCTTTTAGCGATGCGGCGCCACTATTTATTAAGGGGCTGTTCATTCAAATAATTAATTCAGGTAGTGTCAGATGGTTTCGTCGTCAACAAACAGTACGTCGCCTGCCAAAGCTGCTCAGGCAAGTATTCACCACGAATTTATAGAACGTGCGCTTCCTGCCTGGCTGACCCTGGCGACACCGCAAAGGCTTCGGACGTTAAAAGTGGGCGGTGCAGGTATTCCCGGGTGGATCAGGAACGCTTCCCAAGCCGAACACCTGAGCATGCTCAACGCCCTGGAGGCAAGCTGGTCGTCGCAGAATGATGTCGACAAAATGCTGATGGATTTGCAAGACGTCTATACATTTGCCGAGCCAGTGCTGCGTCAGGCGTTAAAGGAAAAATACGGGGTTGAAGATGACGTCAGGGAAACGTTTCTGAAGTTGTACTCCGAGGTAAAGTTGTCTCCGTGGGGCCATAACTTTGATGGCGGTGCGAGCAGTCGTACAGTTTCCTTGCTGGATGCGGCGCTGCACAACTTTTCAAGTGCCGAGGTGTTTTTGTCGGGGTCGGAGTTTATCTCCCGACCCGATGCGCAGGGACACTTTGATATAAAGAAAATTCGAAGCGCTATGTCCATTGAGCAATTCACGGCGCTGTGTCGCGAGTTGGATATTGGCGCCAGGTACAAACACTATTTGGAAAGTTACTTGCGCCCCACCGATGGTCTGGCCCGCGGGGTGTTGCAGCACAGAGTCATAAAAAGCCAGCAAGCCGCGCTGAAAATCGCCCTGCAAATGGCGCTCTTGAGAAAAGACATCGGGGCGCAGGCGTATCTCGTTGTGCAGGGCATGATCAAGGGACTTAAAGGCCTGACCCTGGACGGTATTCCCGTTCGTTACTATCACTTGACGATGCTCGACACGCTCCTGAAAGGCATTGTGCTCATCGCCGCTGATCTCGATGCGCCTTATGGCGCAAACAGACGAATCATTGCCTATGTGCCGCACGATCCCGAGCATCCGTTGAAAGAGTACCCGTCGCTCGTCGAATTCAGCCGCGAGCTGACTCGCCAATTACGTGATACCGGCCAGGCGTCGTCCCCTGCACAGCCCTCGTCCGGGCTTAGTTATCAGCAGTTCTTCAGTCGCTTTGTCGACCATCAGCAGCGTGGGCATTTTTTTGCCGCGCTCAATGGCCAGCTGGTGCAGATTACCCAACACGAGAAGGAATGGGGCGTCGACCTGCCCGTATGGCGCGAAACGCCTGTGGAAAACCCTCGTCTGCACTTTGGCGTCATGCGGTTCGAGAACGACACCGAGACCCGTTTCAATGGTGACCTGTGGGTTTATCTCTATCAGCAGCAGCAAAACAAAATTCTCAACGACGCCCGGGCGTTGGTCATTTCCACTACCGATGCTGATCGTACGGAGCGTTGGGCGTGGGTTGAAAATCTGCAAAAAATGCTCTCGGACATCTTCAATGTCGCGTTATTGGTGGTGACCCCCTTCGTGCCTTTTCTGGGTGAATTGATGCTGGCCTATACGGCTTATCAGTTGGTCAGTGAAGTGGTTGAAGGTGTACTCGATCTGTCTGAAGGATTGTATCTGGAGGCCGCTGAACAGCTGATCGGCTTCACCGAAAGCGTGGTTCAACTGGCAGCGTTTGCTGGCGGCATCAAGATTGGCGACCTGGCGTTCTCCAGGCTGTCACCGTTTATCGAAGGGGCAAAACCGGTCACCCTGGCCACTGGCAAACAACGTCTGTGGGGGCAGAATCTTGAGCCTTACCAGCAAAAGGCACTGGTTCTGGCTGCCGATTCAAAGCCCGACGAATTGTGGCTGCATCAGCACGACGGCAAGCCGATCCTGCGCCTCGATACGTCTCACTTCGAACTCAAAAACGACCCGCAAACCGGCAAGCACCGGGTGCAGCATCCAACCCGGCCAGATGCCTATCAACCTGTGGTCGAGAGTAACGGGGCGGGGGCATTCGTGATCGAAGGCGAGCAGCCTCAGTCGTGGGATGAGCAAACGCTGATGATGCGGATGGGGCAGCCGCTTGACGGTTTGACCGATTCGTTCGACGACATCCGCACGGTCAGTCGCACCCATGTCGACGCGATGCGCCGGATGTACATCGACAATGAGCCTCCATTGCCCTTATTGAGCGATACCGTTACGCGATTCAGGATTGATCGGGATATTCAGACGTTCATCGATCAGATCAGCAGTGAGCAACCACAGCACTACCTGAAGGCCGATGTACGCACACAGTTGCAACTGCTGGATGGCGTGTGGCCCGGAGAAAGGCCGCTGCAACTTGTCGCGCGCGATGGAAGTGTCACTTGGCAGACAGGCTCCAACGATTCTGTTCCTGTGCGGATAAACGAGGACCGCTTGAACGATGGCGACCTGATTGCAACCTTGCTTTCGCACCTTGATGAAGGTGAAACAAAAACACTGATGGAAGACGTTTTCGGCGCGTCGGTCACGACTACGGGGGCTCATGCAAAAATCCTTCGGGCGGAAATCGCACGGCGTGCCAGCGCCAAGCGAAACTTCATGTTCAATGCTCGTTACAAAGAGCACGAGTTGCGCTGGAGTGCTCAGGTACAAGCGGTTCAGTCCGAAATGCCGGGTCTGCCTGGCGCTGTTGCGCAAGAGTTGCTGGCGGTCGCCACACCCGAGGAACTGCAAATAGTCGCCCAAGGGCGCTTGCCATCGCGACTCAAGGGGCTGGCGCTCTATGCGCGTGAGGAAGTGAGGGTTGCTCGTGCTTATGAGGGGCTTTACCTGGCGTCGGTCGAAAGCTTCGATACCGAAACGCTGGTACTGCATTCGCTTGAGAACCTGCCGGGCTGGCCCTCGGATGTGTCCATTCAAGTCAGGCTGTTCGAGTACGAAGGCGGGGTGCTGGACAGTATCGGTACAGAGCACGCCACGCTTAAACGCACGATAGTCTCGCGAACAGATGGCAGCTTTCAGGCTTACGATGATCAAGGTAATGCCTTGCACGCAGAGACTGACCTCTACTCCTCGATCTTGCAGGCACTCCCGGATGCCGAACTGACCGGTTTGAATATTCGCAGGAGTGACGTTCAGACACTGAAGCAGGCCGTACGTGACCACGCGGTAAGGCCTGACAGGTTGTCCACGATACTTGCGCAGTTCCCGGTCCCGATACCACCGGCTTTCAATCCCGCCTTGCTTCGTCTGCGTGGAGGTGCATCCAATGGGGGGGCTGTGGAGCCTGAGACGAAGAGGCTCCAGGCGGTTTTTAACAACCTTGTCGATTGGGGATATCCCTCTGACCCCCTGCCGTCTGTAGAAAGCGACTATTTGGATGGCCTGCAGTTAATTTGCGATGAGTTGTCCGAATCGCATCTGAACTCCCTTTACCCGGCATTTGCCGAGGCCATTCAAGCCAATGCCCCCATGACCAGAGCAGTGATAAGGCAAAGCGTCGAACTGTTGCCCGAGCTGAAAAAATTGCTGCCCCCTGAGCAATTCACCGAACTACTGAACAACATGTTCATGGACGGTGAGCCAACGCCCTTGTCGGATTCGCAGCGGGAGCTGGGAATGACTGCTCGTTACCTGAAGAGAACAGAACGTACGGATCAATATGAATCGCTGGCCCTCGCAGCGAAAGCAGGCAACGCCCCGTCGGGCACGCTGGCTGATTTGCATCGCTACGTGGATATGCTGGGTGAGCATATGACCGTAACCGAGAAGGTCATTGAGATCTCGTCGCAGACCATGGCCGATTTGAACATGGCGCAGCGTGCGATCACCCGCGCCAAGGAGCTTCTCCCTTTGTCCGGCAACCAACTACCGAGCATCTGGGAAAAGGGCGGATCGGCTATCGCTGCACTGAAAAATCTCCGAAAAATCGACTTGGCTACCGGTTTGCCTACGGCCGAGCTCACCACTGCCGAAGCTGCACAGGCCGCTATCAACATCAAGGGCGGGAACTGTTCGGAGAATTCGAAAGTGACGTTCTCGATCCTCGCGAACCAGCCCCGGACATCTGAAATACACATTGTCAAAGCCACCAACTTTGACCATCAGTATGTTGTCATTGGTGACTTGAGGTACCCGAAGCAATTGGTCGCTGCCGATTCCTGGCCAGAGTTTCCCAGTGCCCATCTGACCAGCGAGGGCTACTTCACGTTTGATCCGGAGCCGGTGCTGAGCCTGAAGCCTGGCCCTGCCGTCGCCGAGTATGCGTTTATCGACGATGCACCTGCTGGCACTGCCGTTATTCCGCCCCGAGGCTCGGATGATTCGACGCTCAGGGCGATAAAAATTCCCAAGCTGCATCTGAAAGGCGGTTATGCCCAATGGACTTCATTGAAAGAGCTAGGCGCTACCTATGTATCGCCTGATGAGCGAGCGGTTTCTTTCGAGCGACACAGTGCTTCGGTTATCGAGAATCGCCTCGAGACGTTTGAGGGCTACGACAAAGCGATCTCGTCCCGTTAACGGCCATTCTTGAAGCGTTGTTCGAGCCGGGAGCGAGTCACTGATAACTCGCTTTCGGCTTTTTTGCAGGTCGTCATAGTTGAAAGGTGAAGGTGTAACGGCATTTGTCTACACTCCGTCCGAGGCCGCGCCCATCGGCGCGGTAACAAGGAGAAAACTCCATGAAGATGCTGCGTATCCCTTTGTTGATGATCGGTCTGCTGCTCTGTTCCCAAGGCTTTGCCGCCACGGCACAACAGAACAAAATGGCCACCTGCAATGCCGACGCCACCGCGAAAGCCCTCAAGGGTGATGAGCGCAAAGCCTTTATGAGTACCTGCCTGAAAGCCGCGCCGGCAGCAGAGGCGGCCAAACCCATGACCCCTCAACAAGAGAAGATGAAAACCTGCAACGCCACCGCTACCGCACAGGCGCTTAAAGGTGATGCGCGCAAAACCTTCATGAGCGATTGCCTGAAGAAAAAATAAGCTGCGCTCCCCGTGCCCCTCTGTAGGAGCAAGCTTTGCTCCTACAGTGGTGAAGTCATCCGCTCGCTTCAATGTCGGAAGGCTGGCAGACTGCCAATCCTTTAACGCCGTTTGTTTTGAGGCTGTATGCCAACGTTTTCTCAGCGTCACGTGTTGCTGTTGGTCAGTTGGGTGATCATTTTTGGTGGGCTATTGCTGGTGATACCGCTGCGGCTGTTGCCCAGTCTGCTGGCCGGGTTACTGGTGTTCGAACTGGTCAACATGCTCACCCCGCAGTTGCAACGACTGATCGAAGGGCGGCGTGCACGCTGGCTGGCCGTGGCCTTGCTTGGCACGCTGGTGGTCAGTGTACTGGCGCTGATTTTTGCCGGTGCTATCAGTTTTCTGCTGCATGAAGCGGAAAATCCCGGGGCTTCCCTGGACAAATTCATGCTGGTGGTCGACAAGGCGCGTGGCCAGTTACCGCCATTCATCGACGCTTACCTGCCCGCCAGCGCCGCTGAATTTCGCGTGGCCATCGGCGAGTGGCTGAGCAAACACCTGAGCGACCTGCAACTGGTCGGCAAAGACGCCGCGCACATGTTCGTCACGTTGCTGATCGGCATGGTGCTGGGGGCGATCATCGCTTTGCAGCGCATCCCTGACCTGACCCAACGCAAACCCCTGGCGGCAGCACTGTTCGACCGTTTGCACCTGCTGGTTCAAGCGTTTCGCAATATCGTCTTTGCGCAGATCAAGATTTCCCTGCTCAACACTTTTTTTACCGGGATCTTCCTGGCAGTGATCCTGCCGCTGTTCGGGATCAAGCTGCCGTTGACCAAAACCCTGATCGTGCTGACCTTCCTGCTGGGCTTGCTGCCGGTGATCGGCAACCTGATGTCCAACACGCTGATCACCATCGTCGGCTTGTCGTTGTCGATCTGGGTTGCGGTGGCGGCGCTGGGCTACCTGATCTTTATCCACAAGCTGGAATACTTCCTCAACGCGCGGATCGTCGGTGGGCAGATCAGTGCCAAGTCCTGGGAGTTGCTGCTGGCAATGCTGGTGTTCGAAGCCGCGTTCGGCCTGCCGGGGGTGGTGGCAGGGCCGATTTATTACGCGTACCTGAAGAGCGAGTTGAAGCTGATCGGGATGGTTTGATCCTGAGATGATCTACTTGTGGCGAGGGAGCTTGCTCCCGCTGGGCCGCGAAGCGCCCCTTATCCCGAAAAAGAGGGGACTGCTACGCAGTCCAGCGGGAGCAAGCTCCCTCGCCACAGGGGTTGCGTCAGGCCAGGGTGCCGTAACGCTTCATCGCCTCGATCGCCAGGCCGCTGCCGATGCTGCCGAAGATGTTCCCTTCAACATGCTGCGCGTTCGGCAGCATCGCCGACACGCTGTTACGCAGCGCCGGAATCCCGCTCGAACCACCGGTAAAGAACACCGTATCCACCTGGTCGACGCGCACATTGGCATCGTTGAGCAATTGGCTCACGCTGTTGCGCACCCGTTCCAGCAGGTTATCGATGGCCGATTCGAATAGCGCCCGGCTCAATTCGACACTCAAACCCGGTTCGATCCGGTCCAGTGGTACGTGGCGACTGTCGGCATGGGTCAGCTGGATCTTGGTTTCTTCCACTTCCATTGCCAGCCAGTGCCCGGCGCGCTGGTCGATCAGCTTGAACAGGCGATCGATACCGCTGGTGTCTTCGATGTCGTAGCGCATGCTGCCCAACGCCAGGGTCGATTTCTGCGAGTACACCGAGTTGATGGTGTGCCAGGTCGCCAGGTTCATGTGGTGGCTGGTGGGCATGTAGGCGCCACTTTTCATCCGGCTGCCGTAGCCGAACAACGGCATCAGGCCCTGCAGGCTCAGTTGCTTGTCGAAATCGGTCCCGCCGATGTGCACGCCGCCGGTGGCGAGGATGTCGTCGTGACGGTTGTCGTGGCCGCGTCGCTCAGGCGACAGGCGCACCAGGGAGAAGTCCGACGTACCCCCGCCGATGTCGACGATCAGCACCAGCTCTTCCTTTTCGATGGTCGACTCATAGTCGAACGCTGCGGCAATCGGTTCGTACTGGAACGAGACGTCCTTGAAACCGATGGCGCGGGCTACGTCCACCAGGGTGTTTTCGGCTTCCTGGTCGGCCATTTCATCGTCATCGACGAAAAATACCGGACGCCCCAGCACCACTTCTTCGAATTCTCGACCGGCGGCGGTCTCGGCACGCTTCTTCAGCTGGCCGATGAACAGCCCGAGCAGGTCCTTGAACGGCATTGCCGTGCCCAGGACGCTGGTGTCGTGCTTGATCAGCTTGGAGCCCAGCAGGCTTTTGAGCGAGCGCATCAAGCGGCCTTCGTAGCCTTCCAGATACTCGTGCAGCGCCAGCCGGCCGTACACCGGGCGGCGTTCTTCCATGTTGAAGAAGACCACCGACGGCAGGGTGATTTTGTCGTCCTCCAGCGCGATCAGCGTTTCCATGCCAGGGCGCAGCCAGCCGACAGTGGAGTTGGACGTGCCAAAGTCGATACCGCAGGCACGGGCTGGAGATGCGTTTTTCATGTCTTTCAGGTTCCGGTTAAAAAACGGCCGCGCAGTGTATGTCAGAGCGGCGCAGAATCGAAGGCCGACTATCCGCTAAATTCAAGGTCATCGCTCACTTGAAAGACTATCCTTGTTCCCCAAACATACGGACATGGCGTGGCAGCCACCCTGTGATCAAGTGATCCGCCCCGGCTGCCGATAAACTTCAGATGTGCTGCCCGATCAGATTCTTGAGATCGGTCAAGCCTGCGGCAGCCAATCAGTGCATGCTGTGCCTGGCTGCGCGATATCGATAACGGATGGTGATTCCCTCGATGGACTTCAAAGACTATTACAAGATTCTCGGTGTGGAGCCGACCGCTGACGATAAGGCAATCAAGGCCGCCTATCGCAAGCTGGCGCGCAAATACCACCCTGACGTCAGCAAGGAAAAGGACGCCGAGGCCAAGTTCAAGGATGTCTCGGAAGCCTATGAAGCGCTGAAAAGCGCCGACAAGCGCGCCGAATACGACGACTTGCGCAAATACGGCCAGCACGGACAACCGTTCCAGGGCCCGCCGGGTTGGCAGGGGCGTGGTGGTGCGGGTGGTTTTGGCGGCGGTCAGGACAGTGGCGATTTTTCGGACTTCTTCAGTTCGATTTTTGGTAACCGTGGCCCGGGTTTCGGGGGTGGACAGTCTGGTCGCAGTGCCGGTCGTCGAGGGCAAGACGTGGAAATGGAATTACCGGTTTTTCTGGAAGAAACCCTGTCGACCGAATCGAAGAAGGTCAGCTTCCAGGTGCCTCAGTACAACGCGGCCGGCCAGCACGTCAGCAATACCAGCAAAAGCCTGAACGTGAAGATTCCGGCGGGTGTCACCGATGGTGAGCGCATTCGACTCAAGGGCCAGGGCGCACCGGGTGTCGGTGGCGGCGCCAATGGCGACCTGTACCTGACCATTCGTTTTGCGCCGCACCCGAAATACGACGTTGAAGGTGAAAACCTGATCATCACCTTGCCGCTGGCCCCGTGGGAGCTGGCGCTGGGTGCAGAGGTCGCGGTGCCGACCCTGACCGGCAAGATCAACCTGAAAGTTCCAGCCGGCAGCCAGAACGGCCAGCGCATGCGCGCCAAAGGCCACGGCCTGCTGAACAAGGCCGGGCAGCGCGGTTACCTGTTCGTGCAGCTCAAGGCGGTAATGCCCAAACATATCGACGATGACGTCAAGGCATTGTGGCAGGAGCTGGCGAAGAAAGCCGCTTTCAATCCGCGGGAGCATTTTTGAGTCAAGAGAAGGAGTAGCCAATCATGAGCAACCCCCTGATCGTTCAACTGGACATGGCAGAATTCTGTGAGGCGACCGATTTACCGGACGTCTACGTGATCGAAATCGTCGAACACGGCATCCTCGAACCTCAGGGCGCGCAGCCCAAGGATTGGCGTTTCAACGACTATGAACTGGCGGTCGCCAAGCGTGCCGCCAAGTTGCGGCGTGACCTGGATCTGGAATGGGAAGGCGTCGCCCTGGCGCTCGACCTGCTTGAAGAAGTGCAGCAACTACGCGCCGAGAATCGCATGCTCAGGCAGCGGTTGGGGCGGTTGCTGGTCGAATAGCCCCATCTCGTAGCAGCCTTGGTCAAGGGACGAACACCGAACCTGTGGCGAGGGGGCTTCTGTGGCGAGGGAGCTTGCTCCCGCGGGTCGGTCCGCGTTCGGGCGTAGCGACCCTAATATCGGCCGCCGCGAGTATTCAGATGGAAAGCGATTGCTGGATTACGACCGCTTCGCGGCCGAGCGGGAGCAAGCTCCCTCGCCACAGTCGTGGTCTTCACTCACGTCCACCACTACAAAACCACCCGCGACACTCTCGGCAACACTACGCTGAACGTCGTGCCCTCGGCCTCGCTGGAGCTGACTTCGATCGTGCCTTGGTGGGCGTCCACCACCTGTTTGACGATGAACAAACCGAGCCCAAGGCTGGTAGAGGGGCCGGTGAGTTCTTCGCTGGCGCTGCGCACCAGTGGGTCGAATATCGTCGGCAGTGCCTCGGCGGGAATCGGCTCGCCATGGTTGTGCATGGTCAGCGTCACCTGATCTTTTTCTCCAATGATTCTCAGCGTCACTGGGTGTCGATTGGCCCCGTGCTGCAAGGCATTACCGACAAGGTTTTGCAGCAGTTGGCTGAGGCGCGTGCGGTCCCAGATACCATGGGTGTCGCCTTCGACGATCAGTTGTGAGTTGCAGTCCGGCTGCCCGGCGCCGGCTTCGTCCAGCGCAGCTTTTGCGGCGGCGGCCAGGTCCATCGGTGCCGGTTCGATCGGCAGGCTGCTGCCCAGCCGGCTACGTACCAGCTCCAGCAAGTCGCTGACCATCGCCGCCATGTGCCGGGCACTGCTCTTGATGCTTGTCACATAGGTCTGGGCGTCGCTGTCCAGTTTGGCCTTGCGTAGCAGCATCTCGGTGGACATGTTCACAGCCTGCAAGGGGGTGCGCAGATCATGGCCCAGAATGGCCAGGAAGATGTCCCGTGAACGATTGACCTGCTCGGCGTACGCTGCGGTGGACTCGGCCAGGGCTTCGTCGATGGCTTCGTTGAAACGGATCATGTCCTGCATGTACACCACGTCCGGCGACTCCAGGCTGTTGACCCACAGGCGAATCACGCTGGCCCGCAAATGCCGGAACTCAGAGGTCATCTGCACCAGATCAAACCCCACGTTATGCCGAAGCTCGCCATGACTGGCCGCGGCCTTGTCCAGGCTTGGTGTTTTTTCCGGGCCTTCGCCCCTGGCCTTGGCCGCTTGTTCGAGGCCGGTCTGGGCGGTCTTCATGTCGCGGGAAGCGGCCAGCAGGATCAATGTGGCGTGGTCGCGCAGGAGCGTCCGGTCCATGGAATCAGGGTCGGGGGCTATGGTTCGGGCGAACAGCTCCCATTCGTCGACGATACGCTCGACGTGAGTCACGATGAATTCGGATAGACGCATGGTCGAAGGCTCCACGCAGTAAGCGCTTGACGGTCTCGCATTTTAGCGCCTTTAAGACCGGGTCAAAACTACCGTTGACGAGCAGGATCAGCCACTGCGGTTGTCGGGGTGGTATTTAATTGTTTTTCAGGTTCTGAAGTTTAATGTTATTGGGCGTTTATGCTGGTTTTACAGCAGTTATTTAATCTTTTGTTATCTGAGGTATTGAATAAGCTGGTCGTTCTTATGAACGCACAGGGACAGTTGCGAAAATGAATGAATCATCAGAAGGATCTGTGTCGGATATTTCTGCCAATAATCCGGCAGGCGACAATCGGTATTTGAGTTACCTGGCAACCAACGTTCCAGCGCTTATAAAAAGCCCTACTCTGTCTAAACGTGTAGCGACGGCAACCCAGGCAGTCGATTTCCCTGAGTGGTACGTCAAGGCAAGCGCCATTGACCGTCAATACCTCAAGGAACTCGGCAACGAGCGCTGGCGATTGCAAGGCAATCTGGATGACACGCTGGGTGATCTGAAAAAGGACATCAACGAGTTCGCAGAGCCCTTGCTCATTCAGGCCCTGCAAGAAAAGCTGAGCCTGGAACTGGATGTGCGGGCCACGACGGTTCGGCTTTACGTGCCAGCCCTGTTGGGGTTTGGCATCGACAACAATGCCAGCCGGCTCAGGGAGTCAACGTTGCTGGAGGCTGCGCTGCATAACTTTGAGGACGCTGAAACCCGTGCCGGCGCCTTTCGCGATGGCTCGGGAATTTTCACCACCGATGCTGAAGGTGAGCTGCAACGTCATTCGTTGACCATCGAAAGTTTTGCGAGCCTTTGTCGGGAGCTGGATCTCGGTGCGCAGTATCAGCGGCACATCACAGGGTTGCTGGCCCCTGCGGCGGCAGGTGCAAAGGCCTCACTTGAGCAACACTTCATCGGGACCGAAAAAGCTGCGTTCAATGAGTCGGCGCTGATTGCATATTTGAAGGGCGATATCACTTCTTATGCGTACGGCAAGTTGCAGCAACTGCGGGACAACCAGACAAACATCACGATGGGCAAGCGCCCGTTACAGCCTCATCGACTGTCCCTGATGGGCGTGAAACTGTCGGGTATCGTGTTGTTCAGTGCCGTGGCAGATCCAACGAAAATCAAAAAGATTTACGACGCCCTGGAGCCGACACATCAACGAATAATGATGGATTGGGCACGCAAACTGCTCATTTTGCCCGGGCAGGAATTTGACCAGTTCAAGTTTCTCAAAGCCTTTTTTGCCAACGGTCCCAGCGGTGCCGTCGATGAGATGCTGCGCCGCGAAGATATCGATAATCAAAGTCGGCTCGACGGTGCCTTGATCGCTTATGTGCCCGACGATCCTGAGCATCCTCTCAAGGAATATAAATCCTTCACCGATTTCATGAAGGAGCTGACGAGCCAGTTGCGCTCCTCGGACTACCAACAATTTTTCAGCCGCTTCGTACCGCAAAAAGACAAAGGACAGTTTTTCACTCGCGTCAAAGAGCGCTTTAGCACCTTCACCTGGCAACAGCGCGAACCGTTGAGCATGGGGCCGTGGTGGCGAGAGACTGCGGTGGAGAACCCCGATGCCGAGTCGGTCACCAACCTGATTGACGGTTTGCTCTGGCCGGCGCTCGGCCGATGGCGGTGCGATAAGGCCATCGCGGATTCGCGGCACATTGCCGTTCCCACTGGCGATGAAGATGCCAACGCCCGTTGGGCGCGATTGAGCAGCTACGTAAGCATCGGCTGGAACGTATTCAACTTCGGCGCGATGCTGGTGCCGGGCCTGGGAGAAGCCATGCTTGGCATCATGATCGGGCAAATGCTGCTTGAAACCATGGAGGGCATCGAAGACTGGAGCAAGGGCGACAAGGACGAAGCGGCGGCATTGTTGACCGGCGTCCTGATCAATGCGGCCCAGCTGGCAATCATGGGAGCAGGGCATGTGTTGCCGACGGGCGCAGCGGCCGCGATCAAGCCTTCGGCATTTGTCGACCAGTTGAAGCCGGTCGTACTCGCTGACGGCACCAACCGCCTCTGGAACCCGGACTTGAGCCCGTATGAGCATCAAGTCAGTTTGAGTTCCGACTCGACGCCCAACGAGCGAGGCCTTCACGCGCACGGCGATAAGGAATTGCTGCCGCGCGACGGCAAATACTTCGCGGTGCAGGACGATCCACTGACCGGCGAGCCAAGGATGCTGCATCCGGACCGGCCCGCAGCTTACCAGCCAAAGCTTGACCACGATGGCGCCGGTACCTGGCACACCGAACTCGACCGCCCTGTCGAGTGGACCTCGGCCGAGCTCATGCGTGGGCTGGGGGCGAAGTCAGAAGCGTTCGATGATGCAATGCTTGAACGCATCCGTATCACCAGTGGTATCGAAGAAGATGTGTTGCGTCGGCTGCATGTCGAAAACGAAGCGCCGCCCGCGTTGCTGGTCGACACCCTCAACCGGTTCAAGGCGTGGTCGGAAACGGGGAAACTGCCTGAGAACGCCCAGTCAAACATTGCCGACGCCAGGACGCTTCAGGACACCTTTGCGCAATTGCCCGCCAACATGGCAGAGGAGCTACTGAGCGCCGCTGATCCGGCTGACTTGCGAGTGCTGGCCGAGCAAAAGCGTATTGGCTTGCACCTCAGGCAGCAGGCGCGCGCCGCCTCGCTGGAGGTGCGTCTGGCGCGTGCCTATGAAGGGCTGTTCCTTGATTCACTGCAGGCGCCGGATACGGAAAAACTGGCACTGCATAGCCTGGAAAGCTTGCCGAACTGGCCGCAGGAGGTGCGCATCGAGATTCGCGAGCATTCTTTCACTGGCCGTCTGCGCGACAGCATTGGCCCAGAAGAAGCGGATCTGCGCAAAGTCCTGGTCAGCACGGAGAACGGTTATGAAGTGCGGGATGCCGAGGACAACCATCTGCACGGCGCGGATGACCTGTTTTCTTCGGTATTGCATGCCCTGCCTGACGCTGAACGCAAAGCACTGGGTTTTGAAATCAATCAAGGCGCGACACTCAAGCACACCGTTCAAAATGCACCATTGGCGCGTGACCAACTGCGCCCGATGCTGGCGGACAGCCCACTGCGCAAGCCTGCCTATGATCCCGAGACGATGAAGCTGCTCGGTGGAATGCCACTTCCTCAAGGCATTCGACGGCTCACCGGACGCCTGACGTTGCAGGAACGCGTCAGGAGCGTGCGGCCGGGCTGGACGGAGGAGCAAGCCCAGGCTTATCTGGACGGTGCAGGCGATGAGGCTGACCCGGAGCTGCGGGCCAGCGCGCTGGAAGCGGAATTCAACCGCCTCAATACCAACTTCCAGCGCTGGCTGAATTCGCCGACCGAAGCGTACAGGTTCAGCCCTGCCGGCGTTGCCGAATGGCAGTCAAGAAACTCACTTTACAAGGCCATTCGTCAGTGCTGGCAGCAAACCGGGCCCAGGGATGTGGACACTTTAGAGAATCTGGGGACATTGCTTGACCTCTCAAATATGCCCATGGGTCGACACTTGGGAACCATGCCCCCTCTGGAAGCCGATTTTCAGCACGTGACCAGCCTGAACTTGCTGGGCACTGAGATGACCGACGCACACGTCACCTTTCTTGATCATTTTCCGCGCCTGCGTTCGCTGAATCTCACCCGCAACCGGCTCACGCAATTTCCTCCTTCGGTGGGACGAATGGTAGGGCTGACGGAGTTGTTCCTCGGCGATAACCGGATAGTGCTGGATGCGCAGGGCGCTACGTATTTGAGATGGCTTACCCGGCTTCAAAGTCTGGATCTTCAGGGAAACCCGTTGGGTCGAGTGCCGGATATCGGCGGCATGCGCCTGCTGCATACGGTATTGCTGGGTGAGACGGGTATTGATACCTGGCCGGACGGATTGTTTTCTCAATCCCGATTCCGGCATTTTTACTTGAATCTTCAGCGCAATGAACTGACGGTCATCCCTCGGGCTACGCCCGGCTCTGTCGGGGCGGAGATGTTGGCTCGGACGGTAGTGAGCCGGGAACGGCAGTGGATGTCGGCCGATACTCTGAACACGCTCAGAAACTACATCAGGTCCGTCGGCCTGGACCCCGATCGTCCGTATCCGCCTCGTGGTGTGCGCGACAGCCTTGATTGGGAGGCAGGCCTGACGCGACGAGATTGGGTCGCCAAACAGGAGATATGGAACAGCGTGGAGGACGAATTCGGTTCGGAGCCTTTTTTCAATAAGATCAGGAAGCTCACTGAGTCCAGCCATTTCCAGAACGACAACGCATTCAGAGTGGACATGACGAGCAAGGTCTGGCGAATGCTGGATGCGATGTCCAAGGACAGTGAGTTGCGGCGCAACCTTTTTGTCATGGGCAGGGACGAGGCTACCAACTGTGTGGATGCCGGGGCCCAGTTGTTCAATTCAATGGGTGTGGAGGTGCTGATCCACGAAGCTTATGCGCTGGGGAGTCCAAGCCTGGTGGAGGCTGAACTGGTGCAGCTTGCCAGAGGCAAATCCCGTCTGGATGAGTTGAGCCGGATTGCCCACCAAGTGGTCGCCAAACGACTGGCGGGCGGTGAACGATACATGGTGATCGATGCCAATGGCGATGTTTCGGGGAGCATCGATGAGGTCCAGGTACATCTGGGCTACATGACGGACCTGGCCGAGCGACTGGATCTGCCTTGGCAATCCCGTGATCTGCAGTTCCGCACGCACACGGGCGTCACGTCTGAGATGATCGAAGATGCCTATCGGCGGGTATTGGATCTGGAGGCCGGCGATTTGCTGCGTGATTCCATCGTTGAACAGCCATTTTGGGCGTCTTACGTCCAGGGCTCGAATCGTCGCGCGTTCAAGGTGTTCAGGCGTCGAATCGATGCAACGACGGAGTTTTTCATGGCGCTTGATAAGCGCGCGACCGAACAGGATCTTTCGCTTGAGGCAAAGGCCGGCCTGAAAGAGGAGCTGAGGGTACTCGCCGCAGAGCTGGGCAAACCGGAAAGCGGGATTGCCCCAGGACAGATCATGACTCACGAGGCCTATTCCGCCGAGCTGGACTTGATCTATAACGAAATGAAGACACTGCTCAAAACCCTGACCCAACAGGCGATGGATCGGGCGAAGCTGTAAAGGGTGGAGATACCCTTTACGGTTGAACCGAGCAACTGATTGACCTGACATTACAGCCATCCCGGCACGAAGATTGACGCCCTTCGTGCCGGGTTTTTTATGCCTGACTGGAAATCAAAACAGAAAATACCGCTGGGCCATCGGCAACACATCCGCCGGTTCGCACCACAGCAGTACGCCGTCAGCCTTGACCTGATAGGTCTGCGGATCGACGTCGATCTTCGGCAGGTAATCGTTGTGGATCAGATCAGTTTTCTGTACCTCGCGGCACCCTTTGACCACTGCGATTTTCTTCTTTAAACCCAGCGCCTCAGGCAGACCTGCCTCCTGCGCAGCCTGGCTGATAAACGTCAGGCTGGTGGCATGTAGCGAGCCGCCGTAGCTGGCAAACATCGGGCGGTAATGCACCGGTTGCGGCGTCGGAATCGAAGCGTTGGCGTCACCCATCAGACTGGCCGCAATCGCGCCGCCCTTGAGGATCAGCGTCGGTTTGACCCCGAAAAATGCCGGGCGCCAGAGCACCAGGTCGGCCCATTTACCCACTTCGATCGAGCCCACTTCATGGCTGATGCCGTGAGTGATGGCCGGGTTGATGGTGTACTTGGCGATGTAGCGTTTGACACGGAAGTTATCGTTGCCCTCGCCATCACCTGCCAGTGCGCCACGCTGTTTTTTCATCTTGTCGGCGGTCTGCCAGGTGCGGGTGATGACTTCACCGACGCGGCCCATGGCCTGGCTGTCGGAGCTGATCATCGAGAATGCGCCGAGGTCGTGAAGGATGTCTTCGGCTGCAATCGTCTCGCGGCGGATACGGCTTTCGGCGAAGGCCACGTCCTCGGCAATGCTCGGGTCCAGGTGGTGACAGACCATCAGCATGTCGAGGTGTTCGTCGATGGTGTTGCGGGTGAATGGCCGGGTCGGGTTGGTCGAGCTCGGCAGCACGTTGGCGAAACCGCAGGCCTTGATGATGTCCGGCGCGTGGCCGCCACCGGCTCCTTCAGTGTGGTAAGTGTGGATGGTCCGCCCCTTGAACGCGGCGAGGGTGGTTTCGACGAAACCCGACTCGTTCAGGGTGTCGGTGTGGATCGCCACCTGTACGTCGAACTGGTCGGCGACGTTCAGGCAGTTGTCGATGCTCGCCGGCGTGGTGCCCCAGTCCTCGTGCAGCTTGAGGCCGATAGCCCCGGCCTTGACCTGTTCGATCAGCGGCTCCGGCAGGCTGGCGTTGCCCTTGCCCGTGAGGCCGATGTTCATCGGGAAGGCATCCGCCGCTTGTAGCATCCGCGCCAAGTGCCAAGGGCCGGAGGTGCAGGTGGTGGCGTTGGTGCCCGTCGCCGGTCCCGTACCGCCGCCGATCATGGTGGTGACGCCGCTCATCAATGCTTCTTCGATCTGCTGCGGGCAGATGAAGTGGATGTGCGTGTCGACACCGCCCGCCGTGAGGATCATCCCCTCGCCGGCGATCACTTCGGTGCTGGCGCCGACCGCGATGGTGACGTTCGGCTGGACGTCCGGGTTACCGGCTTTGCCGATGGCCGCAATGCGCCCATCCTTGAGGCCGACGTCGGCTTTGACGATCCCCCAATGGTCGATGATCAGCGCGTTGGTGATCAGCGTGTCGACCACTTCGGCGGCCAGTAACTGGCTCTGACCCTGGCCATCGCGGATCACTTTGCCGCCGCCGAACTTCACTTCTTCACCGTAGGTGGTGAAGTCTTTTTCGACTTCGATCCACAGCTCGGTGTCGGCCAGGCGAACCTTGTCACCGACGGTGGGGCCGAACATGTCGGCGTAGGCTTGTCTTGAAATCTTCATGCGCATGCCTTGGGATTCAATTGGGTTTGGGATCGCTCGCGTAGCTCGCTATCGCAGCCTCGCGCTGCTCGACAGCTCCTACGGGTGTTCACACAAATTTCCGGCTGCTCTCGGCCCAGGTGTTCACGCAACTTTCTGGCTGCTCTCGGCCCCTGTAGGAGCTGTCGAGCAACGCGAGGCTGCGATCTTTTGGGCGCTCCGCAGATGTTAGTCGAGGTCGCCCATGATCCTGCCGGCGAACCCGAACACCCGGCGATGCCCGGCCAGGTCCACCAGCTCGACCTCGCGGCTCTGCCCCGGTTCGAAGCGCACGGCGGTGCCGGCCGGGATGTTCAGGCGCATGCCACGGCTGGCGGCACGGTCGAACGTCAGGGCGTCGTTGGTTTCGAAAAAGTGGTAGTGCGAACCGACCTGAATCGGCCGGTCACCGCTGTTGGCCACGGTCAGGCTCAGGGTGCGACGGCCAGCGTTGAGCTCGATGTCGCCTTGCTTGATCTGATATTCGCCAGGAATCATTCGGGTTGTCCCAGAGTCTTGTAGTAGATGGCGGTCGGGGTGTAGCGACCGTCCGGGCTTTGGCAGTAGTTGGGCAACTCGCCGACACGGATGTAGCCCAGGGACTGATAGAACGCTTCGGCCGCTGAGCCGGCTTCGGTGTCGAGGTACAGCAGGCCACGTTTGTGCTGGCGCGCAGCAAGCTCCACAGCATTCATCAGTTGTTGCGCCAGGCCGCGTCGCCGCGTGTCATGGCGCACCTGCAGCTTTTGCACTTCGGCGCGATTGCGGCCGTTGGCTTTCTGGCACAGGGCCAGTTGCACGCTGGCCAGGACCTTTTCATCGTGAACCACTACCCACAGCAACAGACTGCCGTCCTCGAGCCCGGCCTGGACACTGTTGATGTAGGCGCGGGCCTGGGCATCATCAAGGTCGGCCATGAAGCCGATCGAGGCGCCGTGCTGCACGGCGTCAAACAGCAAATCGATCAAGCCCTGACGGTAGTGCGCAAAGCTTTCGGTGTTCACGCGTCGCAGTTGGGCAGTGTTCATGACATATCACTCCTTGTTGGCGACGGGCGGCTCCGCGCCCGGATTGAGGATCAGCTGCATGAAGGTCAGGTCGAGCCAACGGCCGAACTTGGTACCGACTTGCGGCATGTGCCCGGTGGTGATGAAACCGACCCGTTCGTGCAGGCGAATCGAGGCGGCGTTAGCGCTTTCGATGGCGGCGACCATCACGTGTTTATTGCAGTCCCTGGCGCGTTCGATCAGTACGTCCATCAGCTGTGGGCCGAGGCCGTTGCCGCGCTGATCGCTGCGCACGTACACCGAATGTTCGACGGTATGGCGGAAACCGTCGAACGGCCGCCAGTCGCCGAATGAGGCATAACCGAGCACGCTGTTGTCGGCGTCGACAATCACCAGCACAGGGTAGCCCTGGGATTGCCGGGTGCTGAACCAGGCCTGGCGGTTAGCGAGGTCGACGGCCTGTTCGTTCCAGATCGCGGTCGTATTGAGGACAGCGTCGTTGTAGATGTCGCGGATCGCCGGCAGGTCGGCGTATACGGCATCACGAATGTGATAAGTCATGGCGCAGCCTCAGACGATGGGTTGGTGGACGGTGACCAGTTTGGTGCCGTCGGGAAAGGTCGCCTCGACCTGGATCTCCGGGATCATTTCCGGGATGCCTTCCATCACTTGCTCGCGGTTCAGCAGGGTGGTGCCGTAGTGCATCAGTTCGGCGACCGTCTGGCCGTCACGCGCGCCTTCGAGCAGCGCCGCGGAGATGTAGGCCATCGCTTCCGGGTAGTTGAGTTTCACGCCACGGGCCAAACGCCGCTCAGCGACCAGGCCGGCGGTGAAGATCAGCAGCTTGTCTTTTTCGCGTGGGGTCAGGTCCATCGTTAAAAATCCGTATTGGGCAGTTAAAAATTCACTCGATCTGTAGGAGCAAGGCTTGCCCGCGATGAACGATTACGCGGTCTTCCAGTCGAACCGCGCGGCCCCCATCGCGGGCAAGCCTTGCTCCTACAGGTATGTGTGTTCAGGTGCTCCAGATTCTGGGGGGGACTGCTTCGCGGCCGAGCAGGGCCGGGCGCAGCAACTTCCACAAATCAATCAGCCAGCCTCGCGCCAGCAACGCTTCACTGGCCAGGCAACGGGCGACTAACAGCCCCGGCAGTTGCGTCAGATCCCCGCGCACGTCATTGGGCAGCGAGCGACAGGTCTCCAGTAAATCGCTATCGATTTCACCCGTCACCAGCAACGTCGCAAACACCGGCTGGCCATCCAGCCCTATCGGCGAATCAAGCAAGCCGTCATTCCCGACAATGCGCTGGCGTTCGTGCCAGAGCAACTGGCCGTCGCGGCGGATTTCCAGCTGTGACTGAAAGTGCCCGAGCTCGAAACGTTCGCCGCTGGCGGGGCGACCCAGCGCCACCACGTCCCAATAGAACAGCCGGGCGTCACCTTGCAGTTCAATCGAAGTGCTGAGCTCAGCCTGGGCGGCGCTGAACACGATGGTTTCCTGCGGCAGCCATTCCAGCGTGGCACCGGCGGCGACGTTCAAGTCGAGCCGTTGATAGGCTGGCCCGGCGGCGCGATACCACTTGGCGGCGCCGGGGCTGGTCAACTGCGCCCAGGCGTCGGCACCGACGCAGGCCGTGATGTCCAGCCGATCACCACCGGCAATACCGCCGGGCGGGTGGACGATGATGTGCTGGCACACTTCGGGGCCTTCGGCGTACAGGTGTTTTTGCACCCGCAGCGGGCCTTTGTGGCGACGCAGGACCGGGCGCGTGCTGTCGCCGAAGCGGGCGTAGCCGAGCTCCAGCTCGGCGTGCCAACTGGGCGTGAACAGTGCGTTTTGCGCAAGAGCAGTCATATATTTTTAATTATCGTCAGGACGCTACAGACTAGATCGTAACCAGTCCGCGCACACCCTCGGCTTCCATATTTTCTCCGCGGCCTTGCTGGACGATCTCGCCCCGGGACATCACCAGGTACTGATCGGCCAGCTCGGCGGCGAAGTCGTAGAACTGCTCGACCAGCAGGATCGCCATGTCACCTCGTGCGGCGAGCTTTTTGATCACCGCGCCAATCTCCTTGATCACCGACGGCTGAATGCCTTCGGTAGGCTCGTCGAGGATCAGCAAGCGTGGCCGACTGGCCAGTGCGCGACCGATGGCCAATTGTTGTTGCTGGCCGCCCGACAAGTCGCCACCGCGGCGTTGCTTCATTTGCAGCAAGACCGGGAACAGCTCATAGATGAAGGCCGGGACTTCCCTGGCCTCGGAGCCCGGGAAGCGCGACAGGCCCATCAGCAGGTTTTCTTCCACGGTCAGCCGCCCGAAAATCTCCCGGCCTTGCGGCACGTAAGCGATGCCGGCATGAACCCGTTGATGCGGCTTGAACGAGGTGATCGGTTTACCTTCCCAATTCACCGCGCCTTCCTTGGCTGGCAACAGACCCATCAGGCATTTGAGCAGGGTCGTCTTGCCGACACCGTTGCGTCCGAGCAGGCAGGTGACTTCACCGACTTTCACCTCAAAGCTCAGGCCCCGCAGGATGTGGCTACCGCCGTAGTACTGGTGCAGCTTGTCGACGTGCAACATGTTCAAATTCCTTTCAGAGTTCCAGCTCTTCGTAGCAGCTGGCGAAGCCTGCGTTCGGCCGCGAAGCGGTCGTCATCCGGCTGATGCGGTATACCTGAGAAAACGCGTTGCCGGGTTTCGCGACCGCTTCGCGGCCGAACGCAGCCTCGCCAGCTCGACAGCTGCTACGGTGTACATGCGCGTTATCGGCCGAGATACACCTCGATCACCCGCTCGTTGTCCTGCACCTGTGCAAGCGACCCTTCGGCCAGCACGCTGCCCTGGTGCAGCACCGTGACGTGGTCGGCAATCGAACCGACGAAGCCCATGTCGTGCTCCACCACCATCAGCGAATGCTTGCCGGCCAGGCTTTTGAATAGCTCGGCGGTGAATTCGGTTTCGGCGTCGGTCATGCCCGCCACCGGTTCATCGAGCAGCAACAGTTGCGGGTCTTGCATCAGCAACATGCCGATTTCGAGAAACTGCTTCTGCCCGTGCGACAGCAGGCCGGCCGGGCGATTGACCGAGGTGGTCAGGCGAATGGTTTCGAGCACCTCGCAGATGCGATCTTTTTGTTCACCACTCAGACGAGCCCGTAGGCTGGCCCATACCGACTTGTCGGTTTTCTGCGCCAGTTCTAGGTTTTCAAACACGCTCAAGGCTTCGAACACTGTCGGCTTCTGGAACTTGCGGCCGATCCCGGCCTGGGCGATCTGCACTTCGCTCATCCGTGTCAGGTCCAGGGTTTCACCAAACCAGGCGTTGCCGTGACTGGGCCGGGTCTTGCCGGTGATCACGTCCATCAGCGTGGTTTTGCCAGCGCCGTTGGGGCCGATGATGCAGCGCAATTCGCCGACACCGATGTACAGATTCAGCGCGTTGAGTGCCTTGAAACCATCGAAACTGACGCTGATGTCTTCAAGTGTGAGGATGGTGCCGTGGAGGGTGTTCAGGCCTTTTTCGACACGTTGCCCCAGACCGATGGCGTCGCGGCTGCTGCCGGCGTCCTTGTTGGGCTCCGGTGGAAAAAAGACCGGTTCGAGCATGAATTCTGCTGTCGCAGTGATTCTCATTGGTCACCTCTTTTTTTCAGCAAACCGATCACGCCTTTGGGCAGGTACAAGGTCACGACGATGAACAACGCGCCGAGGAAGAACAGCCAGTATTCGGGAAAGGCCACGGTGAACCAGCTCTTCATGCCATTCACCACACCCGCGCCGAGCAGAGGCCCGATCAGCGTGCCGCGTCCGCCGAGTGCGACCCACACGGCGGCTTCGATGGAGTTGGTCGGCGACATTTCGCTGGGGTTGATGATCCCCACTTGCGGCACATACAGCGCACCGGCGAGGCCGCACAGCACGGCGCTCAAGACCCAGACAAACAGCTTGAAACCGCGTGGGTCGTAGCCGCAGAACATCAGGCGGTTTTCCGCGTCGCGCAGGGCGGTCAATACCCGGCCGAACTTGCTTTGTGCCAGGCGCCAGCCGATGAACAGGCTAGCCACCAACAGCAGTACGGTGGCGACGAACAGCACCGCGCGCGTGCCCGGCTCAGTGATGCCGAAGCCGAGGATCGTGCGGAAGTTGGTGAAGCCGTTGTTGCCGCCAAACCCGGTCTCGTTGCGGAAAAACAGCAGCATCCCGGCGAAGGTCAGAGCCTGGGTCATGATCGAGAAGTACACGCCCTTGATCCGCGAACGGAAGGCGAAGAAGCCGAACACCAGCGCCAGCAAACCCGGCGCCAGCACCACCAGGCACATGGCCCAGATAAAGCTGCTGGTGCCGGTCCAGTACCACGGTAGTTCGGTCCACGAGAGGAAGGTCATGAATGCCGGCAGGCCATCGCCCGATGCCTGGCGCATCAGGTACATGCCCATGGCATAGCCGCCGAGGGCGAAGAACAGGCCATGACCCAGGGACAGCAAACCGGCGTAACCCCAGACCAGATCCAGCGCCAGGGCGACGATGGCGTAGCAAAGGATCTTGCCCGCCAGCGTCAGTGTGTAGGCCGAGACGTGAAAGGTGCTGTCGGCAGGCAGCAATGACAGCAGCGGCAGCGCCAGCAACAGCGCGAGAATCACCGCGCCCACTGCGATCGTGACTTTGGGGCCGGCCTTTTGCGTGGCCGTGAGCATCAGGGGCTGGTTCATCAGTCGATTACCCGTCCTTTGAGTGCGAAGAGTCCTTGCGGGCGTTTCTGAATGAACAGAATGATCAGCGCGAGGATCAGGATCTTGCCGAGTACGGCGCCGATTTGTGGTTCAAGAATCTTGTTGGCAATCCCCAGGCCGAACGCAGCGAGCACACTGCCGGCCAACTGACCAACGCCGCCGAGCACCACCACCAGGAACGAGTCGATGATGTAGCTCTGGCCGAGGTCCGGGCCGACGTTGCCGACCTGACTCAGGGCCACGCCGCCAAGCCCGGCGATGCCCGAACCGAGGCCGAAGGCGAGCATGTCGACACGCCCGGTGGGTACGCCGCAGCAGGCGGCCATGTTGCGGTTCTGGGTGACTGCGCGCACGTTCAGACCGAGGCGGGTCTTGTTCAGCAGCAGCCACGTCAGCACCACCACAAACAGCGCGAACGCGATGATCACGATGCGGTTGTATGGCAGCACCAGATTAGGCAGTACCTGAATCCCGCCCGAGAGCCAGGCCGGGTTCGCCACTTCGACGTTCTGCGCACCGAACAACAAACGCACCAGCTGTATCAACATCAGGCTGATGCCCCAGGTGGCGAGCAGGGTTTCCAGTGGCCGCCCGTAAAGGTGGCGAATCACCGTGCGCTCCAGCGCCATACCGATGCCGGCGGTGACAAAAAATGCCACCGGCAAAGCGATCAGCGGATAGAACTCGATCGCTTGCGGGGCGAAGCGCTGGAACAGCAACTGCACCACGTAAGTGGAGTAAGCCCCGAGCATCAGCATCTCGCCGTGGGCCATGTTGATCACCCCGAGCAGGCCGAAGGTGATCGCCAGGCCGAGGGCCGCCAGCAGCAGAATCGAGCCCAGCGACATGCCACTGAAGGCCTGGCCGAGGAGCTCACCGATCAGCAGTTTGCGTTTGACTTGCGCCAGGCTGGTTTCGGCAGCTGTGTGCACCGTGGTGTCGGCTTCGACGCCGGGTTGGAGCAAACCTTCGAGACGGGTACGGGCCAGCGGATCGCCGGTTTCCCCCAGAAGACGCACTGCGGCGAGGCGCACGACCGGGTCGGCGTCCACTAGTTGCAGATTGGCCAACGCCAGACTCAGGGCGGCGTGAACGCTCGGGTCTTTTTCGCCAGCCAGTTGCTGGTCAAGGAATTTCAGTTGCGCTGGTTTGGCGCTTTTTTGCAGTTGTTGTGCGGCGCTCAAACGCACTGTGGTGTCAGCGGCGAGCAGTTGGTGGCTGGCCAGTGCGGTGTCGATCAAGCCCCGCAGACGATTGTTCAGGCGCAGGATCCTGACTTTGCCGTCGACGCTCAGTTGTCCTTGTTGCAGGGCGTTGATCAGTTCGATGCGGGCCGGGTCGGGTTGCGCGGCCCAGGTTTCCAACAGCTTGGCTTGCTGCACCGGATTGGCCGCAACAAAGTCTTCGGCGTCCCCGGCATGGGCGACCATTGGCAATAGTACAAAAGCAATAGCGAGAAACAGGCGATAAAGGGACATGGCTACGTCCTGAAAGGCGACGGCTGACCCCGTAGGAGCAAAGCTTGCTCGCGATGGCGGTGTGTCTGACGAACCGCCATCGCGAGCAAGCTTTGCTCCTGCAGGGTTTTGTAGGAGGCTTGTTCCTGCTGCTTAGTTGCTCTTCACCGCATACTCCGGCTTCTTGTCGTTGCCCGGTATGAACGGGCTCCACGGCTGGGCGCGGATCGGCCCCTCGGTCTGCCAGACCACGTTGAACTGACCGTCGGCCTGGATCTCGCCGATCATCACCGGCTTGTGCAGGTGGTGGTTGGTCTTGTCCATGGTCAGGGTGTAGCCCGACGGCGCGGCGAAGGTCTGGCCGGCCAACGCTTCACGGACCTTGTCGACATCGGTGGACTTGGCTTTTTCGGCGGCCTGCGCCCACATGTGGATGCCGACGTAGGTGGCTTCCATCGGGTCGTTGGTCACCGCTTTGTCGGCGCCCGGCAGGTTGTGTTTCTTGGCATAGGCTTTCCAGTCGGCGACGAACTTCTGGTTCACCGGGTTTTCCACCGATTCGAAGTAGTTCCACGCCGCGAGGTTGCCGACCAGCGGTTTGGTGTCGATGCCGCGCAGTTCTTCTTCGCCTACCGAGAAGGCCACGACTGGAACGTCGGTGGCTTTCAGGCCCTGGTTGGCCAGCTCTTTATAGAACGGCACGTTGGAGTCGCCGTTGACCGTGGAGATGACCGCCGTCTTGCCGCCCGCCGAGAATTTTTTGATGTTGGCGACGATGGTTTGATAGTCGCTGTGGCCGAACGGCGTGTAGACCTCTTCGATGTCTTTGTCAGCCACACCTTTGGAGTGCAGGAACGAGCGCAGGATCTTGTTGGTGGTGCGCGGGTAGACATAGTCGGTGCCGAGCAGGAAGTAGCGCTTGGCGCTGCCGCCTTCTTCGCTCATCAGGTATTCCACTGCCGGGATCGCCTGCTGGTTCGGCGCGGCACCGGTGTAGAAGACGTTCGGCGACATCTCTTCACCTTCGTACTGCACCGGGTAGAACAGCAGGCCGTTGAGCTCTTCGAACACCGGCAATACCGATTTACGCGACACTGAGGTCCAGCAGCCGAACACCACCGCGACCTTGTCCTGGGTCAGCAATTGCCGACCCTTTTCCGCGAACAACGGCCAGTTCGAGGCGGGATCGACCACCACCGGTTCGAGCATCTTGCCGTTGACCCCGCCCTTGGCGTTGATCTCGTCGATGGTCATCAGCGCCATGTCTTTGAGCGAGGTTTCGGAGATCGCCATGGTCCCGGACAACGAATGCAGGATCCCGACCTTGATGGTCTCGGCGGCCTGGACAGTCCAGGTCATGCCCATCGCGGCGATCGATGCCGATAATGTGAAAGCCTTGATCAAACTGCGACGCTTCATTGTGCGATCTCCATGAACTTATGAGTTTTCTTGGTTGGCAGATGCGGACTACTGAAGGGTCTTTAGCAAGGGCTGTGCCCGGTCGGAGAAAGGCAAGGAAATGTCGTGTTAGAGCGGTTGCGCCGGTAAGTGGTGCACCATGAAGGGACGCGTCTGGCGCGCTGGTGCGTTGTGATGCGCCACCTTGGAGCAAGAGCCGAGCGCCGACCCTGTGGCGAGGGGGCTTGCTCCCGCTCGGCTGCGAAGCAGTCGCAAGCCCGGCGCATGCGTTGTATCAGATGGAGCGCAGTCGCAGGTTTCAGGGCCGCTTCGCAGCCCAGCGGGAGCAAGCTCCCTCGCCACAATTGATCGTGCCAGTGCGGGATCAGCGGCGGCGCATCAGGCCGATGAAGAACAGGCCACCGATGGCTGCGGTGGCGACGCCGATTGGCAGATCTTCCGGTGCAATCATGGTTCGTGCTGCTACGTCGACCCAAACGAGGAAAACACTGCCGAGCAACACGCATACCGGCAGCAATCTGCGGTGTTCCGCCCCGACGAGGCGCCGCGCAATGTGCGGCACCATCAGCCCGACAAAACCAATGGAGCCGCTGATCGAGACCAGCACCCCGGTCATCAACGACGCAATCACAAACACCCGTAAACGCACGGTGCGAGCATTCAGACCGAGTGTGACAGCGGTTTGCTCGCCAGCCATCAAGGCGTTCAGCGGCCGGGCCATGCCCAGCAGCAAAACCAGCCCGAGCAGCACGCTGGCCGCCGGCACTGCCAGCAACTCCCAGCGCGCCAGCCCGAGGCCGCCAAGCATCCAGAACATCACCGCAGAACTGGCGCGGTGGTCGCCAAGGAACAGCAGCAGGTTGGCGACTGCCATCATCACGAATGACACCGCCACCCCGCACAGCAGCAGCCGATCGCTGTCCAGCCGACCGTTGCGGTTGGCGATTATCAGCACGACCAGCATGCTCAGCAATGCACCGATAAACGCGGCGATCGGCAAGGTCAGCAGGCCGACGATCTCGCCCACATGCAGCACCACGATTACCGCGCCAAGGGTCGCGCCGGAGGTCACGCCGAGCAAATGCGGGTCGGCCAACGGATTGCGCGTGACGGCTTGCAGCACCGCGCCGATCAGCGCCAGCCCGGCGCCCACCAACGCGCCGAGCAACATGCGCGGTACGCGAATCAGCCAGACGATGTGCTCTTGCCCGGCGCTCCAGTTCACCTCGCCAATCCCGAATGCCTGATGCAGCAGAATCCGCCAGACCACGTCCACCGGCACTCGTGCCGAGCCAAAGCCCAGCGACACCACACAAGACACCAGCAACAGCGCGCCGAGGGCAACCAGCAACAAGGCATAACGACGATTGATCATTCGCCGTGGAAACCCTTGGCCAGGGTTTCAACCGCCAGCACGTTGTCGATCCCCGGTGTGGCTTGCACGTAAGGGATGACGATGAAGCGCTGGTTCTTGATCGCATCCACCGATTGCAGGGCCTTGTTGTTCAGCAGGAATTGTTCCTTTTGCTCGGCGCTGACTTCGCCGTAGTCGACGATCACGATCACCTGCGGGTTGCGCTCAACCACGTTTTCCCAGTTGACCCGGGTCCAGCTCGCGTCGACATCGTCGAGAATGTTGCGCCCGCCGGCGGCGTCGATCAGCGCTTGCGGCATCCCCAGGCGGCCCGAGGTCATGGCCCGGTCTTCGCCGCTGTCGTAAAGGAACACCCGCGGTTTTTCACTCGGCAGGTTTTTGCGAACCTGGGCCACTTGCGCCTGCATGTCGCTGATCAAGCGGTTGGCGCGATCCTGTACGTCGAAGATCTTGCCGAGGTTGCGCAGGTCGTTGTAGGTGTCATCGAGGCTGGCCGCTGGGCGCTTCATTACGAAGGCGCACGACTCGCTCAGTTCATAGACGTTGATCCCCAGCGGCCCGAGGGTTTGCGGGGTCAGGTCGCCGCCAATGCGCATGCCGTAATCCCAGCCGGCGAAGAAGAAATCAACGTTGGCGTTGAGCAGGGTTTCCACCGATGGGTACTTGGCGGCGAGTTCCGGCAGGCCGTCGAGAATGCTCTGCATCTCGGGGGTCACGGCTTTCCAGCCACTGATCCCGCTGTAGCCGACCATCCGCGGCTTGAGGCCGAGGGCGAGCATCATCTGGGTCATGTTGATGTCGTGACTGAGGGCATGTTTTGGCGCCTCCTTGAACGTCACTTCACGGTTGCAGCTCTGTATCGTCAACGGGTAGCGGCTCGCTTCGGCGAATGCCTGGGCGCTGCCCAGCAGCAGGGCGATGGACAGGCTGGAGCGGAGCAGGGTGCGCAAGGTCATGTTGGGTTATCCAGGTAATTCGGGGGTAGCCGGACAGCGGGTGTTCATCGATCAACGCTTCGACGCCGAACACTTCGCGCAGCAGCGTGGTGGTCAGCACTTCTTTTGGCGTGCCGCTGGCGACGATGCGTCCGTGGTTGATCACGTACAGCCGATCGCAGAACGCCGCGGCCAGATTGAGGTCGTGGATGCTCGCCAGGGTGCCGATCTGCAAGCGCTTGACCAGTTGCAGCAGTTCGAGCTGATAGCGTGGATCGAGGTGGTTGGTCGGTTCGTCGAGAATCAGCAATTGCGGTTGCTGAGCCAGGGCGCGGGCGAGAATGACGCGTTGTTTTTCGCCGCCCGACAGCGTGGCGAAGGCGTGATCTTCGAAGCCTTTGAGGCCCACCGATTCCAGTGCCTGTTCGGCGATTCGGCGATCTTCCAGCGTGTCGCCATCGAACAGGCCTTTGTGCGGTGTGCGGCCCATGGCAACCACTTCCTCGACGGTCAGGCCGAAGGCATCGGGGAACTCCTGCAACACCACCGCAATGCGTTGCGCACACCAGCGCGACGACTGCTTCCAGACGTTGTGATGGGCCAGATGCACCTCGCCGGACTCCGGTTTGCTGAAGCGGTAGGCGCAGCGCAACAGGCTGGTCTTGCCGCTGCCGTTGGGGCCGATCAAGCCGACGAACTCACCGGCCGCCACGTGCAGGCTGGCCTCACGCAGCTGGAACTGGTGATGACAGTGGCCATGGCCCAGCGGTGTCCAGGCGAGGTGGGTTAGGTTCAGCGAGGTCATGCCATTCCTTTCGATGGTTCCCTGTGGCGAGGGAGCTTGCTCCCGCTCGACTGCGAAGCAGGCGCCATGGCTTGTTTCACGATCAAATGGAGGTGCCGATTTTGATTTAAGGGCCGCTACGCGACCCAGCGGGAGCAAGCTCCCTCGCCACAACAGTCCTAGAGCCGCAACTGTGCGTTGGCCGGGCATTCTACAGCGCCAGTCGCTGCACGCATCTCGCTGTCTTCAGGATGAAGATGAGGCCGATTCAGGCTGGCGGTTCAAGCGCGACAGCAGCAGGCGATCCAGCAGCCACACCACGATCAGCGAAGCGCCCACCAACGGGAATATCACCGCCAATGCGAGGATGATCACCACCCCGGTTTTCCAGGTCGGCAGGTCATGCCGCAACGGTGGAACACCGAGCTTGCCTTGTGGGCGGCGCTTCCACCAGATCACTACACCGCTGACGGCGCTGAGCAGGATCATCAGGCAGATCAGCAACACGACGATCTGGTTGAGCGGCCCGAACAGTTTGCCTTCGTGCAGCATCACGCCCATTTCCGTGGCGCGGGCGACGTTGCCGTAATGCTGCCAGCGCACGTCGGCCAGCACTTCACCGCTGTACTGGTCGACATGCAGGGTGGCGTCGTTGCGCGGGTCGTCGGCGAATACGGCGATGGTGAACACGCCGCTGGCGGTGGTCGGGAAGGTGATGCTGTAACCCGGCTCGACCTGGCGTTGAACGGCGATGTCCTGTACCTCTTGCAGGCTGATGGTCGGCGCCGCCGGGGCGCTGCTGCCGCCGTTGTGCGCCATGTGTTCGGCGTGGTCACCGGACATCGGCATCGGCGTGTTTTCCATGGCCCAGGGCACGGTCTGGCGCGTTGCGGTGTTGAGGCTGCGGGCTTGCTGGTCGGATTTCGGCACGTTATTCCACATGGCTGCCGGAAAGCGGTTCCAGACTTCAGCGTATTGCTTGCCCCAGAAGCCGGTCCAGGTCATGCCGCTGAGCAGCATCACCAGCAAAAACGCCGCGCCCCAGAACCCGGTCACGGCGTGCAGGTCACGCCAGAGCACACGTCCGCGACTGCTGAATCGCGGCCACACGATCCCCGCGTCGGTTCGCCCGCGTGGCCACCACAGGAACACCCCGGAAACCACCAGCACCACGCCCCAGCCAGCCGCGAGTTCGACCAGCCGATCACCGACGGTGCCGATCATCAACTCACCGTGAATAGCCCGGGCGATGGCTTGCAGGTTTTTCTTCGCGTCCTGCTCACCGAGGATATCGGCGTGATACGGATCGATGAAGACGTTGAGCTCGCTGCCGGCATTCTTAACGACAAACTGCGCACTGTGCTCGGCATTGAGCGGCGGCAGGTACTGCTTGATCTGGCCCTGTGGATAAGCCTCTTTGACACGGCGCAGCAACTCGTCGGCACTGACGGTGTGATGGCCGCCCGGCACATTGAGCAGGCTGCCGTACATCAGTGGGTCGAGTTGCGGTTTGAACAGGTAAACGATGCCGGTCAAGGCCAGCATCACCATGAACGGCGCAACGAACAGCCCGGCATAAAAATGCCAGCGCCAGGCCAGGTTGTAGAAATTCGGTTTGGGTTGGTTCATCAGGTGCTCCGCTTGGCGTAGATCTTTGTTGTTTGTTTGCGGTCGCTACGCAACCGATCGCGGGCGAGCCTTGCTCCTACGGGGATATGTCGATCACGAATGTTATGAACGACACAAATCTGTAGGAGCAAGGCTTGCCCGCGATGCCTTTAGAAGCTCATATCGACCTTGGTCCAGAACGTCCGCCCTGGTTCGTTGATCGCTTGCGGGTCATTGGCCGGGTAGCCGAACCCGGCGTTGCCGGCCAGGTTCAAGTGCTCGGCGTAGGCCTTGCCAAACAGGTTGTCGACGCCGGTACTGACCTTCCAGTGCTTGTCGATCCGGTAGGCGCCGTTGAGCGAGAACACGCCGAAGCCCGGGCTCTTGTCGTAATCCTTGCCGACCACGTTGCCCTTGTTCTGCTCGATGCGGTTTTGCGCCGCAACCACTCGCCACAAGGCGCCGGCGCTCCAGTTGTCTTCGCTGTAGGTCAGGCCGAAACGCGCATCCAGCGGCGGCATTTGCGGCAGTGCTGTGTCGTGGGTGGTGTCTTTGCCCCAGGCGTAGGCCAGGGTCGCATCGGCTTTCCAATGGGAGGTGAGGTTGTAGGCTGCGCCGAGTTCACCGCCCATGATGCGCGCGTTGATGTTTTCGGCCCGAGAGGTCATGCCCATCATGCCGGGGGTGTAATCGAACAGGATGTAGTCGTGTACTTCGCCGACATAACCCGAGGCCCAGGCTTCGAGGTCCTGGGTTTTGTATTGCAGGCCGAAGTCGAGCTGGGTGGTTTTCTCGGGCTTGATCGAGTCGAAGGCGTTGAGCGAACCGGCAGGGCCGGATTTTGGCGAGAACAGCTCCCAGTAATCCGGGAAACGTTCGGCGTGGCCGAGGCCGGCATAGAGCGTGGTCGGGCTGTCCGCCAGATCATGCTCATAGCGCGCGAAGCCGCTTGGCAAGGTATCGGCACGGCTCTTGTCGGCGGTCGGGTTGGGTCGGCCCATCATCCCGGAGCCAATGGTCTGGCGAAAATCCTTGGCCGAGGCACGGTCCAGTCGTGCCCCGCTGATCAGGCGATCACGGTCGGCGGCGTACCAGGTCAGCTCACTGAAAACGCCGTAGTTATGGAAGTCCGCATCCTTGTTGCGTGGCACGTCCTTATAGGTGTCGATGCCCATGGCGGCGCGCTGACGGTGTTCGTTGGTTTGCGCATCGATGCCGCTGATCAACTGCACATCGGCCCAGCGCCAGGTGGCCTTGATCCGTGCACCGAGGGTGCGGCGGTCGACGTTGGAGGCCATCGGACCGGCCATCATCCCGGTACCGGATGGCGTGCGCAGGGTGTAGTTGTCCATCACATGGTCGGCGTAGTTGTAGTAGACCTGCGCTTCGACTTTATCCAGTACTTCGCCAAGGTTCGACTTCTCGAAACGCAGGCCCAGGCTTTCGCGCTTGAACTGCGAACCGTCCATGCCACGGCCGGCCGAACGTGCCTCGCCGTCGCCCTTGCCGGCGGTCAGTTCCAGCAGCGTGTCGGCATCCGGCGTCCAGCCCAGGGCGACATCGCCGTTCCATTTGTCGTAGCGCGACGGCACGGTGTCGTTGTTACCGTCGCGGTAATCGTCGGCGTGAGCCGTGTTGCCGATCACCCGGATGTAACCCTGTGGGCCACCGGCAGCGGCGTCGACGAGCTTGTCGAAACGCCCGTTGGAGCCGGCCAGCAGGCTGGCGTTAACCCTCGTGCCCAGCTCGCCGAAGCTTTCCGGCTCACGGTCGAACAGGATGGTGCCGGCAGAGGCGCCAGGTCCCCAAAGTACGGTTTGCGGGCCTTTGATCACGGTCAGCTTGTCGTAGGTTTCCGGTGAGATGTAGGAAGTCGGGGCGTCCATGCGGCCAGGGCAGGCACCGAGAATCATGCCGCCGTTGGTGAGAATGTTCAGCCGCGAACCGAACATGCCGCGCAGCACCGGATCGCCGTTGGTGCCGCCATTGCGAACCAGCGCGAAGCCGGGAATGGTCTTCAGGTAATCGCCGCCATCGCTGGCCGGCACTGGTTGGCGCGGGTCCTTGGGGTTGGTGACGATGGTCAGCGGCGAACTTGGGGCGATCGCGGTAATGACCGTTGGGCTCAGCTCTTCAGTGTGCTGGCTGTGGTCAACCGGTTGCTCGGCCGCGTTGGCCAACGGGGAAAGCAGGGCGCCGCACAGAATGGCAGTGGCCTGTTTGAAACGGGCGCGTGGCGCGTTCAGGGCGAAAAATGCCTGAGCAGCGCTCAAGCGTGTGTCAGCAGAAAACCTGGACATAAAGGTTCCATCAATCAGTCGTCAACAACACGGCCAGCAGCCTGCGGCTGTCGTTCTCTACAGTCGGCCGTATGAGTAGTGGTGGGTGTTTACGCGACGATGGGCGGGGCGCGGGTGCGGGCGCCGGGGAAAACGGTTTGCCGGGCATGGCCCAGGCGGGGGGAGGGGCTGATGAAACGGTGGGCGGAAGGTGTGTCGAAGGCAGCGAACGACAGGCTGCCGGGCAGCGCGGGGCAGTTGAAGAGCAGGCTGCAATAGCCGCACTTTTCCCAGAGCGCGTGGTGATCGGGTTTTGGTGCGCAGTGTTCGGCAGCCGCTTGCGCGTTTTGCTCGGCGTGGGCGTTCGCCGACATGTCCATGCTCATGTCCATCGACACGTTCATAGGCATCGGCATGCGTTGATCCATCGGCATCGACTGAGAAATCAGTGGGCCGATAAAGATCATCAACATGGCGAACAGGCTGATCCAGCTACCGCGAGCAACCTTCAACGAGGTGCGGCGCGGCACTGACCGCCTGACGCTGAGCGAGCGCCGTGCGTTCACAGGTTTTTCAGGCTGTGATTACTGGGCGTGCATGTGCGCTTCGGTGCCGGCGGGCGGTTGTTTCTGTACCGCGACCTCGACGGTCACATCGCCGGACTTTTCGAAATGCAGGGTCAGCGGGAAGCGTTTGCCGTCGCGGAGCAGGCTGCGGTCTTTGAGCTCCAGCAGCATCACGTGATAAGCCATCGGTGCGAACGTGATGTCATCGCCAGCCGGAATCTCGACGCTCGGCACTTGCTGCATTTTCATCAAATCACCTTGCATCACGTGCTCGTGCAGCTCGGCGATGCCTGCGACCGGCGAAGCAACGCTGAGCAGGCGGTCGGCGGTTTTGCCGTTGTTGTGAATCACGAAATAGGCAGCAACCGTTGGCGCGTTGGGCGGTAGCTCTTGCGACCAAGGGTGGGCGATTTCCAGTTCGCCGGCTTTGTATTCATGGGCATTGGCAAAGCACGCAGGCAGCAACAAGGCGGCCAGAACGATGAGTTTCTTCAACATGACAGTTCTCCAGAACGATTAGACACGCAGATCAATTGCGAGGGTAATCAGACCAGAGGAGAGGCTCGAGGATTGAGGCTTGGCCATTGCTGGCGTGGCGTGGGGATGTCGAGGGTCGGCGCCGGTCGGCTTCGATTGGCCTCGAAACGCGCGAAATACAGCTGTGGAACATGGCCCGGCAACGCCATCAGAGGCGCCGAACCCGAGCAGCACCAGCAATGCTGCATATTTGAATGATCGTCGTTTGAAGGGGCTTTTTGTTCAAGTTTGCCCAGAGAAATCGCCACCATTTTCGTCCCGCTGGACGAGCAGAAACTGCCCCACAACAACTGCTCGGCCGGCGACTGACTGGCACCTTGCGCCATCGCGCCGGACATCGGCATGGCGAGCATATTGAACAGCACTGCGAAGCAGGCGATCCAGGCAAATGCTAGCCGTTGTCGGGACATGGGTCATATCCGGTCGGGTGGGTGATCAAGCCGGGTATTTAGCCTGATCGGGGGCGATAAGTAAAAAGCCGCCGTGCGGTGTGGTGTCGCAGCGGCTTTTGATTCATTCCTGTCAGTGAGCAGGTACGGCATGCACTTGTATATCTACGCCGAGCGTCGTTCGAATGACTGCAAATATTGCCGCCAGGTTATCCATGCTTGGGTTGCCCTTGGCAGACAACATTCGATGCAGGCTTTTGCTGGGTTTTGACGTTTCCTTTGCCAGCTCTTCGAAACCTACGGTGGCGTTGACCAAATCGCGAAGAATGATCCGAGCGATTTCCGGCTCTCCATTGAGGAACAGAGTAGCAGCCTCATCCAATAACGCCTGGGCGAACTCGGGGTCACGCTGGGCGCGCTCGGCAATCGTATGTTTGTAACTTCGGGTGAGAGCCATTGCGTTACCTCATGTTCCGTTCAGCTTTTTTCCGGGTCCGAAATTCGGCAACGAGCGTTTTTGCCTGTTTGATATCCTTTTTCTGGGTGGACTTATCGCCTCCTCCAAACAGGATGATGAGGCGCTTACCCTCTTGCACCAAATAGATTCTGTATCCCGGGCCCCAATTGATACGGTATTCGCCGAGACCGTCGAACCATTTGATGTTTGACGTATTGCCGATCTCCAGCCGCACCAGAGCGTTGGACACCTTGCGTGCCGCTTGTGCGTCCAAGGTGGAGAACCAGCGCCCGAACGGGCTCGTATCGTTATCCTGAAGGTATTCTTCGAGTGTGATCACAGGCGGCCTTGAAGGTAACAAATAGGTTACTGTTCATGCAAGCAAGTGATCCTGCCTTATCGAGTGAAGGCTGCCAACGCCTCAAGTGTTTCGTCGAGCGTCAATAACTCCCGCTCAACCCCCGGCAACTCCGGTCGCTTGAGGATCAACACCGGCACCCCGCGTTCGCGGGCCACTTCAAGTTTGGGTTCGGTGGCGCTGCTGCCGCTGTTTTTGCTGATCAGTACATCGATCTGCCGGCGTTCGAACAGCGCGCGTTCGTCTTCGATGAAAAATGGTCCGCGTGCACCGATCACTTCGCAGCGCTCGTTGCCGGGATAAACCTCCAGTGCGCGCAAGGTCCAGAACTGCTCGGGCGGGATTTCATCCAGGTGCTGCAGCGGTTCGCGGCCCAAGGTAAACAATGGGCGCTTGAACGGTTTCAGTGCTTCGATCAGTTCAGCCCAGTCGCTGACTTCGCGCCAGTCATCCCCGGTCTGCGCTTGCCACGCCGGACGGCGTAGCGCCCAGCACGGGATGCCGCTTTGTTGTGCCGCGGTGGCGGCGTTCCGACTGATTTGCGCGGCGTAGGGATGGGTGGCGTCGAGCAACAGGTCAATGCCTTGATCCTTGATGAATTGCGTCAAGCCTTCAGCGCCGCCATAGCCGCCGACTCGTACCTGGCAGTTCAGGTCGGTCGGCACCCGACCCACACCCGCCAGGCTGTAGATATGTTGCGGGCCGAGGGTTCGGGCAATTGCCAGGGCCTCGGTGACGCCGCCGAGCAGCAACAAACGTTTCATTGAAAAGCTCCGGCATGACCGACGATGCCACCCTGGCGATCGATGGCAAACACCTCGACCTGAACCTGCCTGGGCACCACGCTACGGGCGAAATCCAGCGCGTGCCGGCACACCGCATCACCGAGGGCGATACGGGCAGCGCTGGCCATTGCCAGGGCTTGCTGGCTGGTGTTGGCCTCGCGGATGCCTTGCTGCAATGCAGCGTCAGCGCCAACGTTCGCGGCCCATTCGGCCAGTTGCGGCAGGTCGATGCTGGAGTGGCGACTGTGCAAATCCATATGCCCGGCGGCGAGTTTGCTGATCTTGCCGAAGCCGCCGCAAATGCTCAGTTTATCCACAGGCACTTTGCGCAGATGTTTGAGCACTGCACCGACGAAATCGCCCATTTCTATCAGGGCGATTTCCGGCAGGTCGTAGACCCGGCGCATGGTGTCTTCGCTGGCGTTGCCGGTGCAGGCGGCGATGTGCAGGTAACCGTTGGTTTTGGCGACATCGATGCCCTGGTGGATCGAGGCGATGTACGCCGCGCAGGAAAACGGTCGAACGATGCCGCTGGTGCCGAGGATCGACAACCCGCCAAGAATACCCAATCGCGGGTTCATGGTTTTCAGCGCCAGGGCCTCGCCGTTCTCGACGTTGACCGTCACCTCAAAACCGCCGCCGTAGCTGAATTCTTGCGCGAGCAGTAGCAGATGGTCGGAGATCATCTTGCGTGGCACCGGATTGATCGCAGGTTCGCCGACACTCAGTACCAGCCCCGGGCGAGTGACAGTGCCGACGCCTTTGCCGGCGCAGAAACGAATACCGGGTTCGCTGATCAAACGCACCTGGCTGTAGAGCAACGCACCGTGGGTTACGTCCGGGTCGTCGCCGGCGTCCTTGATGGTTCCGGCTTCGGCGCCGTCGGCAGTCGGCCGGCAAAACTCCAGGCGCATCTGCACCTGTTTGCCTTTGGGCAGCACAATCTCCACTGCATCGCTGCTCACGGCGCCGAGCAACAGGCGCGCGGCGGCGAGACTGGTGGCTGTGGCGCAGCTGCCAGTGGTCAGGCCACTGCGCAGGGGCGCGGGTTGTTCGGCGGTTTCGTCACGCATCGAAGGGTTTAACCACGTCCAGCAAGGTGATCGGCAACGCCTGGCGCCAGGTGTCGAACTCTCCCAGCGGCTGCGCCTGAGCGATATGAATCCGTGTCAGCTCGCCACCGTGTTGTTCGCGCCAGGCCATCAAGGTCATCTCGCTTTGCAGGGTGACCGCGTTGGCGACCAGCCGACCGCCGGGTTTGAGCTGCGCCCAACAGGTGTCGAGCACGCCGTCGTGGGTGACGCCGCCACCGATGAAGATAGCGTCGGGTCGCTCAAGACCGGCCAAC
The DNA here is from genome assembly GCF_058800905.1 of Pseudomonas sp. GW822-FHT04C11. NCBI lineage: Bacteria > Pseudomonadati > Pseudomonadota > Gammaproteobacteria > Pseudomonadales > Pseudomonadaceae > Pseudomonas > Pseudomonas sp. GW822-FHT04C11. The sequence continues at coordinate 399,628 of NZ_JBXAMS010000001.1, forward strand.
GCCTGCGGCGCGCTGCCACGAATCAGTTGCAGGCCGGGCACGCCGAGGGCATCGCGGTTGTGTTCGATCAGTTGCTGGCGGCCAGCATCGGCCTCGATGGCCAGCGTGCGGCAACTCGGGTGTGCACGCATCCACTCGATGCCGATCGAGCCGCTGCCGGCGCCGACGTCCCACAACAGTTCACCGGGCACCGGCGCCAGGCGGGCGAGGGTGATGGCGCGGACATCGCGTTTGGTCAGCTGGCCGTCGTGCTCGAAGGCTGCATCCGGTAAACCAGCCAGGCGCGACAAGCGCGGCGCATCAGGGGCGGCGAGGCACTCGATGGCAATCAGGTTGAGGTCGGCGACGACCGGGTCGGTCCAGTCGCTGGCGATGCCGTCGACGCGTCGTTCGCTCGCGCCGCCCAGGTGTTCCAGGACGGTCATCCGGCTCGGCCCGAAACCGCGTTCACGCAGCAGCGCGGCAATCGCGGCGGGGCTTTGTCGGTCATTGCTCAACACCAGTAAACGAACGCCGCTGAACAGCTGAGCGTTCAGCGCTGCGATTGGCCGGGCAACCACCGACAGCGCGACCACTTCTTGCAACGGCCAGCCCATCCGGGCCGCAGCGAGAGAGCAGGAGGACGGCGCGGGCAGGATCAGCATCTCATCGTTCGGAATTTGCCGCGTCAGGCTGGCGCCCACGCCGAACAGCATCGGATCGCCACTGGCGAGCACACATATAGGCTCACCGCGTTGCGCCAGTACGGGCTCAAGGGAAAACGGACTTGGCCAGAGCTGTCGTTCGCCACGAATGCACACGGGCAGCAGATCCAGTTGCCGTTGGCCACCGAAAATCCGCGAAGCACCCAGCAGCGCGCGCCGAGCGTTCTTGCCCAGGCCGTTGAAGCCGTCTTCACCGATTCCCACTACTGTCAGCCAAGGGGCCATTTATATTCCTCAAACCGGGTGTTCCGACGGGCAGGCTTTTCATGCCGTCAGACAAAGCAGGCATAATACCGCGCCTTCGCTCGCGAAGTGCTTCTACCTCTTAGCCGGTCGCCCCCTTGAACGAACATCAGCTGCACACCGCCTTACGCCCCTCGGCCTGTCCGGGGTTGCTGCGTATCGTCCAGGCATCGGACGGCGGTATTTGCCGGATCAAGTTGAATGGCGGGTCGATCAGCGCTGCCCAGGCTATGGCTGTGGCCGAGGCCGCCGAGCGTTATGCCGGTGGAGTGATTGAGGCGACCAACCGCGCCAATCTGCAAATTCGCGGAATTGGTAGTGAGCACCGGCCCTTGATCGACAGCCTGCTGGCCGCCGGGTTGGGCCCAAAGACGGCTGCCGGCGATGATGTACGCAACCTGATGCTCAGTCCCGGGGCCGGCATCGATCGGCACATGCTGTTCGATACTCGTCCGCTGGCCGAGCAGATTCTCGCCACCTTGCAAAGTCATGAGCATTTCCACCAGCTGTCGGCCAAGTTTGCCGTGCAACTGGATGGCGGCGAGGCGCTGGCGATGCTCGAACATCCGCATGACCTCTGGTTGAGCGCGGTTGAACGCAATGGCGAGCAATGGCTGGCGTTTGGCCTGGCGGGTTGTCCCACGGATACACCGGCAGGGGCGGTGTTGCGCAATGACGGTCACACCTTGGTGGTGGCGGTGTTGGAGCTGTTTCTCGATCTGGCGCGGCCGGATCAGACCCGCATGCGGCAGGTGCTGGCCGAGCGTTCGCTGGCGTCGGTAGTGCAGGCCTTGGCCGAGCGTGTGCCGTTGACCCCGATCAGTGACTGGCAGCGTCCCGAGTCGCGCCCAGGGTTGCACATCGGTACTTATCCACAGCGCCAGGAAGACTTGGTCTATGTCGGCGCTGTCCCGCCTCTGGGGCGGCTGGATGCTTCGATGCTCAAAGGCGCGGCGTCTCTGGCCGAGGCGTTTGGGGATGGCAGCCTGCGGTTGACCCCTTGGCAAAGCCTGCTGCTGCCGAACATTCGCCCGCAGGATGCCCCGGCGCTCAGTGAGGGAATGCAGGCCCTGGGTTTTCTGGTGAGTGCCGATCAAGCTTTGGCCCATCTGGTGGCCTGCACTGGATCGGCCGGGTGCGGCAAAGGTCTGGCAGATACAAAGGGTGATGCCCTGCAATTGTCCACACAGCTGCAAAGTCGTGGCGACCGAGTTCAAGTTCACCTGTCCGGCTGCCCACGCTCCTGTGCCTCCGCGCACATCGCGCCGGTCACCTTGCTGGCAGTCAGCCCCGGTCATTACGACCTCTATTTTCGCGATGCAGGGCAGCCGGGTTTCGGCGCCCTGCAAGTACGCAACCTCACTATTGAAGCGGCCGGCGCAGCGCTTGATGCCCGCCCACGGAGCCCACTTGATGCTTGATTACATCCGCGACGGTCAGGAGATCTATCGCAACTCCTTCGCGATCATTCGCGCCGAGGCCAACCTCGCCCGGATTCCGGCCGATCTGGAAAAACTCGCGGTGCGGGTGATTCACGCCTGCGGCATGGTCGATGCGATCGACGGTCTGCAATTCTCCGAAGGCGCGGGCAAGGCCGGGCGCGATGCGCTGGCCGCCGGTGCAGCGATTCTGTGTGATGCGCGGATGGTCTCAGAAGGCGTGACCCGGGCGCGGTTGCCGGCGAACAATCCGGTGATTTGCACCCTGCGTGACGAGAGCGTTCCGGAGCTGGCCCGCGAACTCGGCAACACCCGTTCGGCAGCGGCTCTGGAGCTGTGGCGTCCGCATCTGGAAGGCAGCGTGGTGGTAATTGGCAACGCCCCGACCGCGTTGTTCTACTTGCTGGAAATGCTCGATGCCGGCGCGCCAAAACCGGCGTTGATTCTCGGCTTCCCGGTGGGCTTCGTCGGTGCCGCCGAGTCCAAGGCAATGCTTGCGGCTGACAGCCGTGGCGTGCCGTTTGTGATCATGCAAGGTCGGTTGGGCGGCAGCGCCATGGCCGCCGCAGCGGTCAATGCCCTCGCCACGGAGATTGAATGATGCAGCAACCTGGACGTTTGATCGGCCTTGGCGTGGGGCCTGGTGATCCGGAACTGATTACGGTCAAGGCCTTGCGCCTGTTGCGCGAGTCGCCGGTGGTGGCGTACTTCGTCGCCAAGGGCAAAAAAGGCAATGCGTTCGGCATCATCGAAGCGCATTTGCAGGGCGCGCAGACGTTGCTGCCGCTGGTTTACCCGGTGACCACCGAGACCTTGGCGCCGCCGCTGTCCTACGAGCAAGTGATCAGCGACTTCTACGATGCGGCCGGCGAACAGCTCGCCGCGCACCTGGATGCCGGGCGTGACGTGGCGGTGATCTGCGAAGGCGATCCGTTCTTCTACGGCTCCTATATGTATTTGCATGATCGTCTGGCCGAACGTTACGAGGCTGAAGTGGTGCCGGGCGTCTGCTCGATGCTTGGCGGTGCTTCGGTGCTGGGCGCGCCGCTGGTGTATCGCAATCAAAGCCTGTCGGTGTTGTCCGGGGTGCTACCGCACGAAGAACTCAAGCGCCGTTTGGCCGATGCCGACGCGGCTGTGGTGATGAAGTTGGGGCGCAACTTTCCCAAGGTGCGTCAGGTGCTGGAAGAGCTCGGTTTGGCAGAGCGTGCGTTGTACGTTGAGCGCGCCACCATGGCCAATCAGAAGATCGTGCCGCTGGATCAGGTCGAGCCGATGTCCTCGCCGTATTTTTCGTTGATCATCGTTCCCGGCGAAAGGTGGCAAGGCTGATGACTCGTTCAGTTCCGGCGATTGTCATTCTTGGCAATGGCAGCCTCGCGACCGCACGCAAGATCCAACAGCTATACCCCGGCGCCTTGATCCACGGCCTGGCCGAACGGGTCGACGGCGCGGACCGCGTTTACCACGAGTTCGGTGCGACGCTGCGCCAGCTCTATCAACATGACACACCGATCATTGCTTTGTGTGCCGCCGGTATCGTCATTCGCACGCTGGCGCCATTGCTCCTGGAAAAAGGCGCTGAGCCGCCGGTGCTGGCTGTCGCCGAGGATGGCAGCGCGGTCGTGCCGCTGTTGGGCGGTCTGGGCGGGGTGAACGTGCTGGCCCGCGAGATAGCTGACGGTTTGGGCGTGGCTGCGGCGATCACCACCAGCGGTGAGTTGCGCTTCGGCACTTGCTTGCTCAATCCGCCAAGTGGCTATGCGTTGGGCGATCTGGAACTGGGCAAGCGCTTCGTTTCGGATTTGCTGGCCGGTGAGAGCGTACGTATCGAAGGCGCTGCCCCGTGGCTGGATCAAGCGCAGTTGCCGCAGGATCCGCAAGCGCATCTGGCGATTCATATTGGTAGCGCCGAACGCGCACCTGCGGCCAATGAATTGCGGATCTACCCGAAAAACGTTCTGGTCGCGGTGAGCGCCGACGTCGCAGATCTGCCGAACGTGATACGCGATGCCTTGCATCAGGCGAAAATTGCTGTGCAATCGGTCGCCTGCGTGTTGGCCAGCGATCAGCAGATGGCGAGCCCGGCGTTGCGTGAAGCGGCGCGGGAGCTGGGTGTGCCACTGCGTTTTGCGACGGCTGCCGGGAGTCTCGGTGAACTGGCGCACAATGCGCTCGCAGAGCCGGTCAGCGTCTGTGAGGTTAACGGAATCACCATCGCGATGGCTGAGCAACCGCTTGACCCGTTGCAGATCGGTCGTGCTCGTGGCCGTTTGGCGGTCATCGGTCTTGGGCCTGGCGCTGCCGAACTGATGGTGCCGGCGGTCAAGGCGGAACTGACTCGTGCCAACGACGTGCTCGGTTATGAAACCTACGTGCGCATGGCCGGGCCGTTCCGTGCCGATCAAGTGTTGCACTGCACCGACAACCGCGAGGAGATGCAGCGCGCGCGCCACGCATTCGAACTGGCCGCCCAAGGCCGTTCAGTGGTGGTCGTCTCATCCGGTGACCCAGGCGTATTTGCCATGGCAGCGGCGGTGCTCGAAGCGCTGCACGAATCTACCGATACGAGCTGGCACAGCGTCGATCTGGAAATCCTGCCGGGTGTCTCCGCTTCATTGGCGACCGCCGCTCAAGCGGGTGCACCCTTGGGGCATGACTTCTGCGTGATGTCTTTATCGGACAACCTGAAACCCTGGGCGATCATCGAGAAGCGTCTGGACCTGGCGGCAGAGGCTGACCTGGCCCTGGCCTTCTACAACCCGATCTCGCGTTCGCGGCCATGGCAATTGGGCCGTGCGCTGGAAATCGTCGCCCGGCATCGCACGCCGGAAACGCCAGTGGTGCTGGGGCGGGATATCGGTCGTCCGGGCCAGACGCTGCGGGTCACGACCCTCGGGCAGTTGACCCCTGATCAGGTTGATATGCGGACCATGGTGCTGATTGGTTCATCCACCACCTGCGTGTTCCCGCGCGCTGAAGGTGGTGAGTGGGTTTATACGCCACGCTGGTATTCAACCAAGCCGGTCTCCTGAATAACGGCGACCTCACGCCGAGGTCGCCTGCGTTTTCACAGTGGTTTTCACAACTAACACCGCTAATAAATAGCGCACTTTTATGTGCTCTGGCTATGGCTTGCTGTTGGAGCTGCATGGAGGTTGGTAACTATTGGAATAAGTTGCTTCTGTGAATGCGTTTGACGATTGAAGTCGAGTGCCTTAGTTTTGTTTCTGTCGCATGGAGCGGCGAGTATTTACTAAGGATGTTCATATGGGAAACGAAATAATTAATGTTGCGGATGTCCCTTTCTCTGAGGCTGTGCAGGATAAATACTTTGAGCGAATCGAGGCTCAGTTAGCTGAAGTTTTCGCGCGTCCCCGACTCAGGATGTTTGCCAAGAGCGGCAGTGTTTCGCTGAATGGTGCTGCGCAGGGAATTGATGCGTCGGTCGTCGGCCCATCCCTTGTGGTATTTGAGGAACGGCTTAGCGAAGATGATAAGCAGGATGCACTGGATAGCCAGGCTTTTGCCGAAGCTGTCGTCAGAAAACTGCCTGTCGAAACTTCGCAAGAGCAGCGATATATGGCTTATAACGAAGCCTTGTCGGCGATTGGCTGGGTCACAGAAAGCTACACGTATAAGAAGTATGACTCCAAAAAGCTGACGCTGAGCATGAACGAAGCATTGCTGCAAGTGCTTGAGACTGTCATCAGTGCGGGCTCTGCAAATGTATTGAGCCTGGTAGCGTCGGGATTTGACAAGCTCAAGGGCGATAAGGCAGCGCTGAAAATCGTGGACGCCGGAAGCAAGGAAAGTTCGGTTGTCAGCTTCAAAGCAGTTCCTTGTATTGTTGCCCCAGGTGGTGGTATGGCAATGGTCATGGGCGGCCTGGATGTGTTCAGTAAAGACTACGATGGCGAATTTCTATTTTTTACTTTCAAGACAGAGGGGGTTCACCTTTTTCAAGCGGCAGGCATTAGAAAGTTTAATAAGCGTGCGTTTGATCGAAAGCGTCAGCAGGTTCATAACTACATTAACCAGTTCGGTGATGATCTGTTTAAAAAGATTGCAGGTTAGTAAAGCCGAAAGAGGCTTTCAATAGGGGGTGGTTTATTTAGCGTGGATGAACGGGGTGTTCAATATGTCAGTGCTTGCTGATGCTGTAGTGGTGGGTAGCTGCGTGTTATCCTTTGCGTCCGAAGTTTGCCCGCAGGACCAACAGGATATACAGGACTGTTTGCTGTATGCGGAACTGGCAGCGACTGATAAATACCCAGGGCAAGTATCAAAAAAAGTCTGGTTCGATTATTACCAGGGGCGGTTGTTGAAGGCTGGCTTCACACTCAAAACTATCGTCCCCTCTGAGCCGTTGAGGGTGTCGAATGTCAATCAACTGCTGAGCATCAGCCATACCATCATCGGCCGCTTGGGGGTGGAACGCTTAGGTCAGCTTGTTGAGGAAACTTACGCGGCGTTGAGGCTGGACGAGTTTGCCTGGAACTTCTTTCGCGGCAACGTCGCGAACAGTGGGTCGGGTATTCTCAAATGTGCACCTTGCGAACGTCTTGATTCCGGCGACGTGGTCGTCTGCCTGTACGGATTGCGCTATAGCACCAACGTGATTGAGGATGACTTCTTTTTCTGGAGTGAGTTCGGCAAAGAAGTGGTCATCATCCCGGATGGCGGCGTTTTTGCTTTCAATCGGGAGGTGTTTGAAAACTACCGTGGACGGGTTCACGAGAAAATCGACGCTTACTCAGACAAGATCCTGGTGAGGAAACTGAAGCTCTGAGTCGTTTGGTTTGATCAACATTGGCAAGGCCTTGTGCTTTAACAACAAGGCCTTGTTTTTCGATGGGCAATCTCGTGATGAACGACGAACTAAGGCACCAGATACCCTTTGACCCCGGTAAAGATAATCTGCGCTGCCAGTGCACACACAAACAACCCCATCAACCGGCTGACAATCTGCAAACCCTGGTCACCGAGCATCCGTTCGATACGGTTGGACAGGTACAGCACCACGCCGACGGTCAGGCTGGCCATGGCGATGCTGAGGATGGCGGTGAGTTTGTCGTCCCAGTGCGGCTGGCTGACGCCCATCACCAGCAAGGCCCCGATGGTGCCGGGGCCGACAGTGAGCGGAATGGTCAGCGGGACGATGGTCACGTCTTGCTGCACGTTGTCGGTCTGGACCGCTGACTTGCCCTGAGCCATGCCCAGTGCCGAAATGAACAGCACACTGCCGGCGCCAATGCGGAAGGCGTCTACGGTGATGCCGAACACGCTGAAAATCACCCGCCCGAACAAATACAACAGCACGCTGGAAACCAGGGTCGCGAGGGCGACATTCCAGGCCAATCGACGTTGTTCCTTACGCGAATAACCGCGGGTCAGGCTGATGAAGCAGGACAACACGAAGAAGGGGCTGTAGAGCACCAGCATCTTCAGGTAAACGCTGAACAACACGTGGAGCATGGGGCAAGCTCACTGGCGAGGGAAGTCGAGGAGGAGTCTATCAGGCGCTGCGGGGTCTGTCGGCTCAGGACGTTTGAGCCGTTGCCTGATTCTGCTGATCGCGCTGCGCGACCCAATGCTCGATCAGTTCGCGCAGTTGTGAAAGCTCGACGGGCTTGGCCATATGGCCATCCATGCCGGCCTGGCGTGCGCGTTCTTTGTGTTCGGCCAGGATGTGTGCGGTAAGTGCTACTACCGGTGTGCGAGTTCGCTGGTTGCCGACCTCCCAGGCACGCAATTGCTGGGTGGCGGAGAAGCCATCGAGGATTGGCATTTCGCAGTCCATCAACACCAGGTCGTAGCGCTGGGCCTTCATCGCCTTCAAGGCTTCTTCACCATTGCAGGCGGTGTCCGGCTGAAGGTTGAGCTTGCCGAGCATGCCGCGAATCACTTTGGTTGAAATGCTGTTGTCTTCGGCCACCAGAATGCGGAAATCGCTCGGCACCTTGACCGCCGCAGACGCGCCGCTCGGCAGTTGCTGCGAGACCGCCAGGCCTTTGCTGCGTTGGCTCAGTTCGTCCGCCAGCGTGGTCTTGAGGGTGTAGCCGGCCACGGGCTTGGCGAGGATGCGTTTGATCCCGGCATTGCGTGCAATGACCTTGCTCGGCGCGTTGCTGATGCCGGTGAGCATGATCAGCAGAATGTCGTGATTCAGGCTCGGGTCTTCCTTGATCTTCGCCGCCAGTTGCATGCCGGTCATGCCGGGCATGTTCTGGTCGAGCAGGACCACGTCGAAGTAGTCACGCAGGTGCGCCTTGGTGCGCAGCAGGGCGAGGGCTTCCTTGCCGGAAGGTACGGCGCTGACGTTCAGCCCCCAGGCGCTGCATTGCTGCACCAGGACTTTTCGGCAGGTGTCATTGTCGTCCACCACCAGCACCCGTGCGCCTTGCAGCGGGCCATCGAGATCGGAGGTCGGGTGTTCGAGGCGCTCGGGGTCCAGCGGCAAGGTCAGCCACAGTGTGCTGCCCTGATTGCTGCCGCTCTTGATGCCGAATTCGCCGTGCATCAGCAGAATCAATTGGCGGGCGATTACCAGCCCCAGGTTACCGCCCAGGCGGGTGGCGGAAAGGAAGTTCTTGCTGTGCAGTTCGGCATGCAGCAGGGCTTCTCGTTCTTCGGCATCCATGGGTTGCCCGCTGTCTTGCACGGCAATGCGCAGGCGCGGTTTGTGGCTGCGTTCGTCGAGGGCAACGACGATCAGGATTTCGCCTTCGTCGGTTTTCTTCAGGGCGTTTTCCAGCAGGCTCAGCAGTGTCTGGCGCAGACGCGTCGGGTCGCCGCTGATCACGCGAGGGACCTGTGGCTGGATGAAGCTGATCAGCTCGACGTTCTGTTGTTCGGCCTTGGCGCGGAAGATGCTCAGGCAGTCTTCGATCAGTGCGTTGAGGTCGAACTGCACATCGTCGAGTTCGATTTGTCCGGACTCGAGCTTGGAGATGTCGAGGATTTCGTTGATTAACGTCAGCAGTTCATTGCCGGCGCTATGGATGGTTTGTACGTAGTCGCGTTGTTTGACCGACAGCGGGGTGCCCAACAGAAGTTCGGTCATGCCCAGCACGCCATTCATCGGGGTGCGGATTTCGTGGCTGATCTTTGCCAGGAATTCGGCTTTGGCATTGATCTCGGCATTACTTGCTGCCAGGTCACGGCTGACGCTGAAGCGGTCTTCGGTGATGCTGCGCTGGCGTTCGCTCAAGGCGATGCTCATCAGCACGCCGCAGATGCAGATGAAGGCCATCAAGGTCATGATCAGGCCTTGCGGTGCAACCAGGGTCAGCCCCAGCAGCGCCGGCAGAATGATCAGCGTGCCGACGTTGAACACCACCATCGCAGCCACGAACAGGCGTGCCGGCCGATAACCCTTTTGCCAGTGATAGGCGCTGACAAAGAGCATGCTCAGGCCCGCCAGGGCCACCAGCGCATAGGTGATGATGTTCAGCGGCAGGGTGTCGACGAACAGCAACAGCAGGCTGCACAGGACAATGAACAGGATGTCCCCCAGCAGCAATTTGTTTAGAGGATGCGGGCCCAGCGGGGCAAAGAAGCGGTAGGCGAACATCAGGCCGCAAGGGGCTGTCAGCAGTAGCGCCAGGTAGGCGCCGGGTGTTTGCACGGCATGCCAGTCGGGAAGCCATGGGCCAGCCAGGTTCAACAACAGCACCAGGCTGAGCAGTAACAGTCCCTCGCACGCTGCCAGCCAGACGCTGCTGCGCGAGCGGCTATAGCCGTAGCGCGTGAGGTTGTACAGGATCAGCATCGCGATGCAGCCAAAAAACAGGCCATAGATCAGCGTCTGGTTCTGGTTCGCCGCCACCATCACTGCAGATTGCAGGGTGATATAGGGGCGCAACTCGTGTTCGGAAACCAGTCGCAGATAGACGTCGAGGGGTTTGTCGCTTTGTGGAAGCGGCAACATGAAGTCGCTGCTGGGGAGTGGTCGCTCGCTCTGCGGTTGCTCGTTGCCGCTGGTCAATTGCTCGACCAGCGTGTCGCCATCCAGAACGTAGAGGTTCAGGTGCGACAAATCGGGGGCGAAGATGCGCAGCAGTTGTTCGTGTTTGCCGGGACTGAGCTTGAAACGCAGCCACAACGCGCCACTGGGTTCGGCGGCGGTGATCTGGTCGAGTTCAATCGGGCTGAATTGGTTGGTGTAGCGAGCCGAGCGGATATCGCTCAGTTGCAGGTCTGCCTGTTCGTCGAGCAATACCGCCCAGCCACTGCCTTGCGCGGCCTGCGCCGGGAGCATGCAGAGCAGGGTCAGCAGAGTGACGGTGAAGCCTATGGCAATCCTGAGCCAGCGCACGGCGAAATCCCTTCGTAGGTTGATTCCAGATTATAACTATGCGCGGCGCCGGAATAGTACGGCAAGGGCCATAGGCCCCTGCCTAGCCGAATGGATAGCTTATTCCTGATTTTCGCCACGCTCACGGGCAATGGCGCGGTAGCCAATGTCCTTGCGGTAGAAACAGCCTTCCCAGTTGATTTTGGCGGCCAGCTTGTAGGCCTGCTGCTGGGCGGCATCGACGCTTGCGCCCATGGCGGTGGCGCAAAGTACCCGACCACCGGCCGTCACAACATTGCCGTCCTTGAGTGCGGTACCGGCGTGGAAGACTTTACCTTCCAGCGCAGCGGCGGCATCCAGGCCTTCGATCACGGCGCCCTTGGCGTAATCGCCCGGGTAGCCGCCAGCAGCCAGTACGATACCGACGCTTGGACGTGGATCCCACTGAGCTTCGACCTTGTCCAGTGCCTGTGCCAGCGCCGCTTCGACCAGCAATACCAGGCTCGACTGCAGGCGCAGCATTACCGGTTGGGTCTCGGGGTCGCCGAAACGGCAGTTGAACTCGATGACTTTCGGGTTGCCGGCTTTGTCGATCATCAGACCAGCATAGAGGAAGCCGGTGTAGACGTTGCCTTCTTCGGCCATGCCACGCACGGTTGGCCAGATCACCAGGTCCATGACGCGCTGGTGAACTTCGCTGGTGACCACCGGGGCAGGGGAGTAGGCACCCATGCCGCCCGTGTTCGGGCCGGTGTCGGCGTCGCCAACACGTTTGTGGTCCTGGCTGGTGGCCATCGGCAGCACGTTCTTGCCGTCGACCATGACGATGAAGCTGGCTTCTTCGCCATCGAGGAACTCTTCGATGACCACGCGCGAACCGGCGTCGCCAAAAGCGTTGCCGGCGAGCATGTCGCGTACGGCGTCTTCGGCTTCGCTCAGGGTCATGGCGACGATCACGCCTTTACCGGCTGCCAGGCCGTCGGCCTTGATCACGATTGGCGCACCTTTTTCACGCAGATAAGCCAGGGCAGGCTCGATCTCGGTGAAATTCTGGTAGTCGGCCGTCGGGATCTTGTGGCGAGCCAGGAAGTCCTTGGTGAATGCCTTGGAACCTTCCAGCTGGGCGGCGCCAGCGGTTGGGCCGAAGCAGTCCAGGCCGCGTTTGCGGAACAGATCGACTACGCCTGCGACCAGCGGGACTTCCGGACCGACGATGGTCAGGGAGACGTTTTTCTCGGCAAAGTCAGCCAGTTGCTCAAGGGCCAGCACGTCGATAGCGACGTTCTCGCACTTGGCTTCAATGGCAGTGCCGGCGTTGCCCGGGGCAACGAAGACTTTCTGTACGCGCGGATCCTGAGCGACTTTCCAGGCCAGGGCGTGTTCACGGCCACCGCTGCCAATGATCAAAACATTCATTTCAAAAACCTCGGATGACGCTAATTCTGTTTTGGAACCTAAGGCGCTTCACGCCGTAGGAGGTTGCAATGACGTCGGTAGATGCAGGCGGAGCCCACCTTGATGAGCGGAGTTGCCTCTAGGCAATGAGCATCATCGATGTGGGCTCCAACGCAGCAGATGCCGGCGTCAGTGCGACCGTTGTCGTATTAGTGACGGAAGTGGCGCATGCCGGTGAATACCATGGCGATGCCGGCCTCGTCTGCGGCAGCAATCACTTCGTTGTCACGCATCGAGCCGCCTGGTTGAATCACGGCGGTGATGCCAACCTTGGCGGCGTTGTCGATGCCGTCGCGGAACGGGAAGAACGCGTCCGAGGCCATGACCGCGCCCTGCACTTGCAAGCCAGCATGTTCAGCTTTGATGGCAGCGATACGCGCAGAGTTCACTCGGCTCATCTGGCCAGCGCCGACACCGATGGTCTGACGGTTCTTGGCGTAGACGATGGCATTGGATTTGACGTACTTGGCGACTTTCCAGGCGAAGATCAGGTCGTTGATCTCTTGCTCGGTCGGTGCGCGCTTGGTCACAACCTTCAGGTCTTCGCTGCCGATCATGCCGATGTCGCGGCTCTGTACCAGCAAACCGCCATTGACGCGCTTGTAGTCCCAGGCCGGGGCACGATCCGCCGACCATTGGCCGCAGGCCAGCAAGCGAACGTTGGCCTTGGCGGCAACGATGGCGCGGGCTTCATCGCTGACCGACGGGGCGATGATCACTTCGACGAACTGACGCTCGACGATGGCCTTGGCAGTTTCAGCGTCCAGTTCGCGGTTGAACGCGATGATGCCGCCGAAAGCCGATTCGGTGTCGGTGGCGTAAGCCAGTTCGTACGCCTGGCGGATACCGCCTTCAGCGTCCGGGCTCACGGCAACGCCGCACGGGTTGGCGTGCTTGACGATCACGCAGGCCGGTTTGACGAAGCTCTTCACGCATTCCAGCGCAGCGTCGGTGTCGGCCACGTTGTTGTACGACAGTTCTTTGCCTTGCAGTTGGGTCGCGGTAGCGATGCCGACTTCGGCGGGCTTGGCTTCAACGTAGAACGCCGCGCTCTGGTGCGGGTTCTCGCCATAGCGCATTTCCTGAGCCTTGATGAACTGGCTGTTGAAGGTGCGCGGGAACTCGCTGCGACCTTCGGTGGTGAGGGTTTCAGCAGCCTGGTTCACGGTGCCCATGTAGTTGGCGATCATGCCGTCATAGGCCGCGGTGTGTTCGAAGGCCTTGAGCATCAGGTCGAAACGCTGAGCGTAGGTCAGGCCACCGGCCTTGAGGTTTTCCAGCACGCTGGCGTAATCGCTGGCGTTCACCACAATAGCCACGTCTTTGTGGTTCTTGGCCGCGGAGCGGACCATGGTCGGGCCGCCGATATCGATGTTCTCGATGGCGGTCGGCAGGTCGCAACCTGGCTTGTTGATGGTGGCTTCGAACGGGTAGAGGTTAACGGCGACCAGATCGATCGGCTTGATGCCGTGCTCGTTCATGATCGCGTCGTCGATACCGCGACGACCGAGGATCCCGCCGTGGATTTTCGGGTGCAGGGTTTTCACCCGACCGTCCATCATTTCTGCGAAACCGGTGTAATCCGCGACTTCCACAGCGGCTACGCCATTGTCCTGCAGCAGCTTGAACGTCCCGCCGGTGGAGAGGATCTCGACGCCGAGGGCTTCGAGTTCCTTGGCGAATTCGAGGATCCCGGTCTTGTCGGAAACGCTGATCAAGGCGCGGCGGATCGGCAGGCGGGTGGTCTGGTCGGTCATCTCAATTTCCATCAAAAGCAAAGGAAGTCAGCAAAAAAGGCGACCGGTTTTACGCGGGCGCCTTTCTGGTTTGATTGAATGCTTACAGCAAATCGTACTGCTTGAGTTTCTTGCGCAAGGTGCCGCGGTTCAGTCCCAGCAGCTCACTGGCCTTGGTCTGATTGCCCTTGACGTAGTTCATCACGCTTTCGAGCAGGGGAGCCTCGACTTCGGAGAGCACCAGGTTGTACACATCCGTGACGGCAGCGCCTTCAAGGTGGGCGAAATAATTGTGCAGCGCCTTCTCGACACTCCCGCGAAGGGTCTGGCCTTCTTCGCTCGGTGTATTGAGGTGCTGTTTCAAATTTACGTTGTCGCTCACGGGTGCTGTTCCACTCACTAAAGTCTCGGTCATCATCGTCATGCGGCCACCCCTTCTCCGTCCCCTGTCAGGCTCTTGTAGCGCTCGGCGAAAAACTCCCGAACGTTGGCGCATTGTGTTTCCGTACCATCCAAACGATTGAAGTGGGCGCGAAACTCCCTGGCGCCCGGCAGGGTTGCGAGATACCAGCCGACATGCTTGCGGGCGATGCGTACGCCCATGACATCTCCATAGAAAGCATGGAGCGCGGCCAGATGCTCAAGCAGAATACGTTCCACCTCGATCAATTCCGGTGCCGGGAGTTTTTCGCCGGTACGCAGATAATGCTCGATCTCACGAAAAATCCATGGCCGCCCCTGGGCAGCCCGGCCTATCAGCAGGCCATCGGCACCGGTCGCGTCAAGCACGTGCCGGGCCTTCTCGGGCGAGTCGATATCGCCATTGGCGAAGACCGGAATCGACACCGCCTGCTTGATCGCGGCAATGGTGTCGTACTCGGCTTCACCGGTGTACAGATCGGCACGGGTCCGGCCATGCACCGCCAGTGCCGTAATGCCTGCCTGTTCGGCGATCTTCGCCACCGTCAGACCATTCTTGTTCGCACGGTCCCAGCCCGTACGGATCTTCAGCGTGACCGGCACATCAACCGCCGCCACGACGGCGTGCAGGATCTCGGTCACCAACTCTTCATCTTTCAGTAACGCGGAGCCGGCGGCCTTGTTGCAGACCTTCTTGGCCGGACATCCCATGTTGATATCAATAATCTGGGCGCCCAACTCGACGTTGGCGCGTGCTGCCTCCGCCAGCATCTGTGCATCGCCACCGGCGATCTGTACCGAGCGTGGCTCGGGATCGCCTTCGTGGACCATACGCAGACGCGATTTGCGGGTGTTCCACAAACTCATGTCGCTGGTGACCATTTCCGAGACTACAAGCCCTGCGCCCAGTCGTTTGCACAGCTGACGAAAGGGCTGGTCGGTGACTCCCGCCATCGGGGCGAGAATCAAGCCGTTGTGCAATGTATATGGGCCGATGCGTACCGCCGACATAGGACTTCCCTGTTGTGGGGTCGGATCATGAGAGTTCGAAAAAGGGTTGGCATGATACCCGCTCTCGATGACTGGATAAAGGCTGAATTGGATAAAATCTGAACAGTTATTCTGTTATTGCCATCAGTTTGGTTCGAGGCGCCGGGAGTCGGAAAATTGCCGTCAACGGCGCGAGACTCGGCGCCGAGTGAAGCGATTCACTCGGGCGAGTGGAAGCTCAGGCTGTAGTTCACGGCTTTTGGGCCGGGATCGAGGATGTCCAGGGCAATATGGATCGGTGTTTGCGGTGGCATTTCTGCGAGGTCCGCGAGGTCGCCATTGAGGTACTCGCCCGGTTTGAAGCGGCGGCTGGCGATCAGATGGCCATTGAGGTCGGCAAAGCGCAGTTCCAGCAATGGGAACGGCTGCGAGAACGACGCGCGGTTGTAGATGATCGCGTCGACTATCAGCGCGCCGTTGAAGTCCGGGTGGCTACGCACCACCAGATTGCTGCTTTTGATTTTCGCGATGTCGACTTTGGACGGCACGCTGCAGCCAATCTGCGGGCACAGTTGCTGGAACCAGGGGCGGTATTGATCCTGACGGGCCAGTTCGTCGAAGTGATAGGCGATGTACTGGCCGGCAAGGGCTGCTGCGCCCAGCAGGACCATCAGGCTCCAAAAGAGCCGGCGACCCCAGGGTGAGCGGCGTTTTTGCCAGTCGAGTTGCAGCGGGTCGTCGATCAGGTCCTGCAGCACCTCGTCATGCATGGCTGGTTCGTTGCGCGTGCGCTTCTTGCGTACGGGCTCGGCTTCAGGGGGGGCGTCGTCGAGGTCGTCATCGGTCGCGGACAGGCGTTCGTGTTTCGCTGCGGGCTCTGGCGTTTCGAATGGCTGGTCCAGACGCAGCTGCGGTGCCTCCGGCTCATCGTCCAGGTCGACCAGTTCGAGCGACAGCGAGGGTTCGGTGCGCGAGGGTTTTTCCGGCTCGTCGGCGATGTCCGCCGATCGATGGTTCTCGGTTGGTGTGTGCGTGTGTTCGCTGGCCAGCGCGCGTTCGGCGGCGGAATCGCTGAACAGGCTGTCGGACCAAGGCTCTTCACCTTCGGGCGTATCCCGGCGGGCGCTCAGCGAGTCTTCCTTGTGCTTGCGCTCATGATGGCCGAACTCTTTGGTCGGCTGGATTTCCCGTTGTTCGAGCTTGGCGAGTTCTTCGTCAAGGTCGAGGCTGTCCAGATCCAGTTCGGCGGCTGTCCACTGCTTCTGGCTGATGGCCCGTTGCGTGGGCGGCTCAACCGGTGGCGGGGTCGTGAGGGCGATAGCTTCCTTGCCCATGCGTTGCTCGAGCAACTGCCGTGCAGCATTGAACACTTGCAGGCAAGAGCCGCAGCGAACCACTCCGCGGGCGACGCTCAATTGGGCGTGGCTGACGCGGAAACTGGTCTGGCAATGCGGGCACTGGGTGACGAAGCTATCGGTCATGCGGCTATCCGGAGTATGCAGGCGCTCATTTTAGCGCCGACGGCCGGTGATGCGCACCCAGCCATCGCGATTGGCAATCGGGTCCAGCTCAAAGTCCTTGGCATAAGCCTCTGCGACTTCCGCGCCTTGCTCGGCGAGGATGCCCGACAGTGCCAGGCGACCGCCGGGCTTGACCAGGCTGGAAAGTTGCGGGGCCAGGGAAACCAGTGGTCCGGCGAGAATGTTGGCGACCAGTACGTCGGCCTGCACTTGCGGCAAATCTTGAGGCAGGTACAGCGGGAACAGCGCTGGGTCGATGTTGTTGCGCCCGGCGTTGTCGCGGGAGGCTTCCAGTGCCTGCACGTCGATGTCGGTGCCGACGGCTTCCTTGGCGCCCAGCAGCAGGGCAGCGATCGCGAGGATCCCCGAGCCGCAGCCGAAGTCCAGTACGTGGCAGTCCTTCAGGTCCTGGCCGTCGAGCCATTCCAGGCACAAGGCGGTGGTCGGGTGGGTCCCGGTGCCGAACGCCAGGCCCGGATCGAGCAGCAGGTTGACCGCATCAGGCTCAGGCGCAGCGTGCCAGCTCGGGACGATCCACAGGCGCTGGCCGAAGCGCATTGGCTGGAAGTTGTCCATCCAGCTGCGCTCCCAGTCCTGGTCTTCAATGACTTCGCTGTGATGCTCGGGCAGCGGGCTGCCGGTCAGCAGCTCAAGGTGAGCCAGCACGTTGGCGGCTTCGGTGCCACCTTCGAACAGGGCCAGCAGATGGGTGTGCGACCACAGTGGGGTGGTGTTCAGTTCCGGCTCGAAGATCGGCTGATCTTCGGCGTCCATGAAGGTCACCGAGACGGCGCCGACTTCAAGGAAGGCGTCTTCGTAGGTTTCGGCTTGTTCTGGGCTGATGGCGAGACGGACTTGCAGCCAAGGCATGGCGGGCACCTTTGAAAAATGTAATGTGCAGCCTGGCGGGCTGCGAGAAGCGCGTAAGTTTACGCGAGAGCGGCGCAGAAGACGACCGGCTTGCCAGGGATATACCTGTGGCGAGGGAGCTTGCTCCCGCTGGAGCGCGAAGCGGTCCAAAAATGGGCGCCTCGGTTTTACCTGGGACACAACTGTTGGATGGTTTGCGGCTGCTTCGCAACCGAGCGGGAGCAAGCTCCCTCGCCACAAGGGTTCTGCATTCAGTAATCCCGGATACAACAAAGCCGCTCGAAAGCGGCTTTGTTGGTCTGGATCAAGCTTTAGTGTTGTGCAGCCAGCTTGTGTTCCAGGTAGTGGATGTTGACTCCACCTTTGCAGAAGCCTTCATCGCGGGTCAGGTCGCGGTGCAGCGGGATGTTGGTCTTGATCCCGTCGACCACGATTTCGTCCAGCGCATTGCGCATGCGCGCCATGGCTTCTTCACGGGTTGCCCCGTAAGTGATCAGTTTGCCGATCAACGAATCGTAGTTCGGCGGAACGGCGTAGCCGCTGTACAGGTGCGAATCAACCCGCACACCGTTGCCGCCCGGGGCATGGAAATGCTTGACCGTGCCTGGGCTTGGCATGAAGGTTTTCGGGTCTTCGGCGTTGATCCGGCATTCCAGCGCGTGACCGCGGATGACCACGTCATCCTGGGTGAACGACAGTGGGTTGCCGGCGGCGATGCTGAGCATCTCCTTGACGATGTCGATGCCGGTGACCATTTCCGAAACCGGGTGCTCTACCTGGACACGAGTGTTCATCTCGATGAAGTAGAAGCTGCCGTTCTCGTACAGGAACTCGAAAGTCCCGGCGCCACGGTAACCGATGTCGATGCACGCCTTGACGCAGCGAGCGAAGACTTCCTGGCGAGCCTTCTCGTCGATGCCCGGTGCCGGTGCTTCTTCGAGAACCTTCTGGTGACGACGTTGCAGCGAGCAATCGCGGTCACCCAGATGGATAGCGTGGCCCTGGCCATCGGAAAGTACCTGAACTTCCACGTGACGTGGGTTGGTCAGGAATTTTTCCAGATAGACCATCGGGTTGCCGAACGCCGCGCCAGCTTCGGAGCGGGTCAGTTTTGCCGAGGAGATCAGGTCTTCTTCTTTGTGCACAACGCGCATGCCGCGACCACCACCGCCGCCAGCGGCTTTGATGATCACCGGGTAACCGACTTCGCGACCAATGCGCAGAGCGGTTTCTTCGTCTTCCGGCAGCGGGCCGTCGGAACCTGGAACGGTTGGTACGCCGGCAGCGATCATGGCGTGCTTGGCCGAAACCTTGTCGCCCATCAGGCGGATGGTTTCAGCTTTCGGGCCGATGAAGGCGAAGCCGGAGTTTTCTACCTGTTCGGCAAAGTCGGCGTTTTCCGCGAGGAAACCGTAGCCTGGGTGAATGGCGGTGGCGCCGGTCACTTCAGCAGCGGCGATGATCGCCGGGATGTGCAGGTAAGAGTGCGCGGCCGATGCCGGACCGATGCACACCGATTCGTCTGCCAGGCCCAGGTGCATCAGCTCCTTGTCGGCCTTGGAGTAAACGGCGACGGTCTTGATGCCCATCTCTTTGCAGGCACGCAGGATCCGCAGGGCGATTTCACCGCGGTTGGCGATCAGAACTTTTTCCAACTTCGCAGGTTTCAACATCGTTGGCTCTCCGCGGTTCAAACGATGGTGAACAGCGGTTGGTCGTACTCAACCGGCTGGCCGTCTTCGACGAGGATGGATTCGATCACACCGCTGCTTTCAGCTTCGATGTGGTTCATCATCTTCATGGCTTCGACGATGCACAGGGTGTCGCCTTTCTTCACGCTCTGGCCAACTTCAACGAAGGACGGCGAGGACGGCGAAGATTTGCGATAGAACGTGCCCACCATTGGCGAACGGGCAACGTTGCCGTTCAGCGCTGGCGCAGCGGGAGCAGCTGGTGCAGCGGCAGCAGCAGGCGCGGCAGCAGCGACAGGTGCCGGAGCCGGAGCGTGCATTGGCGCAGGAGCGTAGTACTGCTGAGCCGGGGTTTTGCTGTGGCGGCTGATACGTACGGACTCTTCGCCTTCCTTGATCTCGAGCTCGTCGATGCCGGACTCTTCCAGCAGTTCGATCAGTTTCTTAACTTTACGGATATCCATGAATCATCAACTCCCAAGGGTCGGTCAGGGGCGTTTAACGCTTGTTGTTCAAGCCGTTGCCTGTCTTTCAAGCTGTTCTAGTGCGGCCTCCAGGGCCAGTCGATAACCGCTGGCGCCAAGGCCGCAGATCACTCCCACCGCAACGTCGGAGAAGTAAGAGTGATGGCGGAAAGGTTCGCGTTTGTGCACGTTAGACAAATGCACTTCGATGAATGGGATGCTCACCGCCAGCAGCGCGTCACGTAATGCGACACTTGTATGCGTAAAAGCTGCTGGATTGATCAAAATGAAGTCCACACCCTCGCCGCGAGCGGCGTGAATGCGGTCGATCAATTCATACTCGGCGTTGCTTTGCAGGTAGAGCAAATGGTGGCCGGCATTGCGCGCGCGTTGTTCCAGGTCCTGATTGATCTCGGCCAGGGTCACAGCCCCGTAGACGCCCGGTTCGCGGGTGCCGAGCAGGTTCAGGTTGGGTCCGTGCAAAACCAGTAGGGTCGCCATCGGCTGTTCCTTGTTATCTGTGTGCAGTTATCAGAACCCGGCGACTATGCCGCAAAGCGTTTGTGACTGTCCAGTTCTCTGCAATAGGCAGCACAATGACCGATGATTGCGCGATTTATGTGACCAACTGATTAAATCTGGTCATTCGCTTTAGCGACACGTTCGGCGAAGCCCCTGGCGTTGATCTCGCCAATCACCCGCACATCGCCACGTTCCTTGCCATCCTTGCCGAAAAACATCAGCGCCGGTGGTCCGAACAGCTTGTAACGATCGAGCAAGGCGCGTTGTTCAGCGTTGCTGGCGGTGATGTCGAAGCGAACCAGTCGATAACCTTTAAGGCGTTCAACGACGTTGCTGTCGTTAAGCACCTCGTGCTCGATGACTTTGCAGCTGATGCACCAGTCGGCGTACCAGTCGAGCAGCAGCGGGGTGTTGGTGGATTTTGCTTCAGCGAGCACGCGATCGAGTTCCGCCGGGGTGCTGATGGTTTGCCATTCACTCGGGTTTTGCGCTTGAGCGCTGCCAGGAACATTGATGACTTTTGGCTGGCTGATCGGATTGAGCGGATCGGCCTGGCCGCTGAAGGCGCCGTACCAACACGCCAACCCATAAAACACCAGGAGTATCCCGAGCAATTGACCGAGGCGTTTTCGCGGCGGTTTATAGCCAAGCTCCAGCGCCCCGAGAAACAAGCCGACCCCGACCGCCAGCAGACCGATCAGTAGCAAGGTGATGGGCCCCGGCAATACCCGGCTCAGCAAACCGATTGCCAACCCCAGCAACAACACGCCAATCGCATTTTTCACGTAGATCAGCCATGGGCCGCTTTTCGGCAGCCAGGCCGCGCCGCCAGTGGCGACCAGCAACAATGGCGCGCCCATCCCCAGGCCCAGAACGAACAGCTTCAGCGCGCCGCCCAGCGCATCGCCGCTGGCGCTTATATACAGCAGTGCTCCGGCCAACGGTGCAGATACACACGGCGAGACCAACAGGCTCGACACCACGCCGAGCACGGCCGCGCCCCACAGCGATCCCCCTTCGGTGCGGCCGGCAATGCGGTCCAGGCGGCTGCTGATCGCGTGGGGTAGTTTCAGTTCGAACACCCCGAACATCGCTAAGGCAAACACCGCGAAGAACAAGGCAAACGGCGCCAACACCCACGCCGATTGCAGGCGTGCCTGAAGGTTGAGTTGGGCGCCGAACAGCCCCATCAGCGCGCCGAGCACGGCGAAACAGGCGGCCATTGGCAAGACGTAGGCCAGCGACAGATTAAAACCGCGCAGTCCGCCGACCTGACCGCGCAACACCACACCGGAGAGAATCGGCAGCATCGGTAGCACACAAGGGGTAAACGTCAGGCCAAGGCCCGCCAGGAAGAACAGCGCCAGTTCGCGCCAGCTCCAGCCTGCGGCACTGGCTGGAGGGGTAATGGCTGCACCGTCGATTTTCAGGCGTTCGGTTTCCGGTGGATAACACAGGCCTTTATCGGCGCAGCCCTGGTAGGTGACGGCCAACGTGAAAGCCCGCTGATCGGCGCTGCTGCGTGGCAGGTCGACGTCGAGAATGCCGTGGTAGACCTCGACATCGCCGAAGTATTCGTCGTGCTTTTTTTCGCCTGAAGGCAGTTGCGCAGCGCCCAGGCCAATGTCGGCGGGCTCGCTGTGAAACTGGAAGCGATGCCGGTAGAGGTAGTAACCCTCGGTAGCGACGAAGCGCAGCTTGATCGATTGCGGTGTGCTTTCCACCAGGCTCAGTTGAAAGGCTTCGCGCACGGGCAGGAAGTCGGCGCTGTTATTGATCGAGCCCAGGGTCGAACTGGGGCGACTGTCCAAGAGGCCGGCGGCATTCACCGGCAGGACCAGCACTAACAGCATCAGGCAGAGCAGACGGCGCATGACAATCTCGCGTATCGAAAGTGGGAGCATGATAGCGGACGGAGCCGATGACTGCCGAGTCAGGGGTTTCGATGATTCATTGTGGCGAGGGAGCTTGCTCCCGCCGGCCGGTCCGCGCTCGGGCGCAGCAGTCGCAAAGCCATAGAGCAAGGTATGCCTGAAACAACCGAGTGGCAGGTTTCAGGGTTGCTGCGCAACCCAGCGGGAGCAAGCTCCCTCGCCACAGAGATCAGCGTCGCTCAGAGTTGGTGTCAGACGCGGAAGGCCTGAACGGCGGTATGCAATTGCCCACCCAGCACCAGCAGGTTCTCGCCCTGACTGCGGCCTTCACCGATACGCACCAGGTTATCCCCACCCAACTGATGAATTCGCTCGCTGTGATCGCGGATTTCACTGACGGCGCCACTTTGTTGCGCCGTTACATCGGCGATGCGCACCGCGGTGTCGGCAATGGTCTGGATCGCCCCGACGATTTTATCCAGTGCGCCGTCAGCGGCTTGTGCCTGGCTGGCGGTGGCTTCTGCGTGCTCGACCTGGGCACGCATGCCTTCTACCGATTGTCTTGCGGCCTGTTGCAGGCCGGCAATTAACGTCTGGATTTCTGCGGTAGCGCCGGCGGTGCGTTGCGCCAGCGAGCGAACCTCCTCGGCGACCACCGCAAAACCGCGGCCCATTTCCCCGGCGCGGGCGGCTTCAATCGCCGCGTTCAGGGCGAGGAGGTTGGTCTGATCGGCAATCGAGCGAATCACCGTCAGTACGCCGCCGATGGTGGCCGACTCTTCGGCCAGATGCTCGATCATTTGTGCGTTGCCCTGGACTTCGCCGACCAGCGCGTGCAGTCCGGTCAGGCTCAAGCCAATGACCTTTTGCCCGTGCTCGACCGCCAGACCGGCGTGACGGCTGGCGTCGGCAGCCTGGCTGGCATCGCCGGCGACTTGCTGAATGGTCGCTTCCAGCTCACCAAGCGAGTCGCGGATCAGCGCAGTGTCGCCGGCCTGATGTTCGGCACCGCTGTGCAAGTCGCTGCTCAGTTCGGCCAATACCCGGCTGCTGCCGGCAACCTGTTCGGCGTTCAGCCGGATTGTCCCGACCAGATCCACCAGATAAGCGCGCAGGCGATTCAGCGATTCTTGAATATCGTGCAGTTCACGGTTGGTTGCGCCGAGCTGGATGTCCCGACTGAAGTCGCCTTCAGCCCAGGTCGACAGCGCTGGCGCCAGATTGGTCAGCACACGGGCGAGGCGTCGTTGCAAGGTGTCGATGAGCAGCGCGATTAGCAGGATCAGGCCGATCATTACGCCCTGCATGAGCCGCACTTCACCCTGGATTTGCCCATGCTGCGCGCGCACGGTCGGTTCCAGCCCGGCGATGGCCTGCTGCACGGCGGCAATTTTCAGGTGGGTAGCGGCGCTGAGGTCGGCGCGTTTCTGAATCTGTTCGCGGGTCCGGGTGAGTTCGGCGGGATAGCGACCGAGCAGGCTGGCAAGTTCGCGTTTGAAGCCGGTGCCGACATCTTCGGCGGCGGTTTTTTCAGTGTTCTCCAGGCCCATCATCGCCGAGAAATCGTCGGTATTCGATTCTTTGCTGGCGGTCACGCCAAGCAGCGGCAGTGCTTCGATCAGCTCGGCCTGAGCGCGGATGCTGCTGACTTCACGCTCAACATCGGCCGCCAGTTCGCTGCGGCCACTGCTGACCAGTTTGTCTCGGGCCAGCGAGAGTTTACCGACATGCTGCGAGGCAACGAGCAGCGGTGGAAGATAGGCGGCAGCGGCAGGCGTATTGGCGCTGGTGGCGTATTGGCTGAGTTGCTCCAGGCTGGCGCCCAGTTCGCGCTCGGCCTGGAGCAGCAAGGCTTGCGGATCACCCGCCAGTTTGCCGGCGGCCAACAGGTCGGTCTTGCTGAAGTCATCGAGGCTGGCAAGGCTCGGCCGCACGCTGTCAGCCAAGCCGGCCGGCAGTTCGTCGAGTTCTTTTTGCAGGGTTTCGATGGCCTGGCTGGCGCTGCTCAGGCGCAAGGCATCGCCGCTGGCCAGGTAATCCTCGACGTTACGCGCCACTTGATTTTGAAAGTGCTGCGACAGGCCCAGGTAACGCTCCATCAACAGATAAGGACGCTCCAGGGCTTTTTGCGACCACCAGAGTGTGGCGCCGAGTGCGAGGCACACCGCGACTAGAAGCAGGGTATTGAGATTAGTCAGCAACTTCAGGCGCATCGCGGTTCTACCAACGACGAATGGTAAGTGCCTGAAGTTATTGCGTTTGTGTTACAGGGTTATGACCGAATCAGTGGATTCAGGTGAAAAAGTGGCACTTTGATTCGACGACCGCGCCGCTTGAACGCGATTGCGTCCGGCGTCCTTGGCGCGGTACAGCGCCTCGTCTGCCTGGCTGGCCATCATCAGGCTGTCGCACTCTTCATGCAGGTCCACCACGCCGGCACTGAAGGTGCACCAGAGGTCTTGCGGCTGGGCCGGGTAGTGGATCTCGGCAAAGCGCTGACGGATTTCATCGAGCACTTTATAGGCCGATTCGATATCGGTGTCGGGCATCACGATGGCGAACTCTTCACCGCCATACCGGCCGATGAAGTCGGTCTTGCGCAGGCGTTGCTTGAGAAACAGTGCCAGGCTCTTGATCACCCGGTCGCCCATGGGGTGGCCGTGGCTGTCGTTGACCCGCTTGAAATGGTCAATGTCGAGCATCGCAAAACTCAATGGCTTGTTCTCGCGGCGGGCGCGGAAGCTGCAGTCTTCGAGCAATTGCAGAATATGGGTGTGGTTATAGAGGCCGGTCAGGCTGTCACGGACCATCCGCGCCTTGAGGTTGCGCGCCCGGGCTGCTCGGTTGCGTA
The DNA here is from genome assembly GCF_058800905.1 of Pseudomonas sp. GW822-FHT04C11. NCBI lineage: Bacteria > Pseudomonadati > Pseudomonadota > Gammaproteobacteria > Pseudomonadales > Pseudomonadaceae > Pseudomonas > Pseudomonas sp. GW822-FHT04C11. Next base: position 424,706 of record NZ_JBXAMS010000001.1, read on the forward strand.
CGGTGGTGATCAGGTGACGCGGCTTGATCGGCTTGGTCAGGAAGTCGTCGCCGCCTTCGCTCATGGCGTCGAGCTGCTTGTCCAGGTCGTCTTCGGCCGACAAGTAGATGATCGGCACGCTGACGTAACGGTCATTGTGCCGGATCACCTTGGCCAGTTCGGTGCCGGTGCAGGCCGGCATGTACATGTCGAGGATGATCAGGTCCGGCTGGAAATCCGCCAGCTCGGCCATCGCCTGAATCGGCTCGATCAAGGTCCGGGTGACGATCCCGGCGCTGTTGAGCAGGCGCTCGGTGTGCAGGGCCTGGGCACGGGAGTCGTCGATGATCAGCACTTTATAAGGTTCGTACTGGGCGACGCAGGTCAGCACTTCGATCTTTTCCAGCAGGCTCGACGCTTCGAGGGTGCCGGTCAGAAACTCCTGGCCGCCGGCGCGTACGGCCGCGAGGCGGGTCGGGGTGTCGGTTTCCAGCAGGCTGAAAAACAGCAGCGGCAGTTTCTGTTCCAGGCCTTCCTGAGCTTCGGCTGCCAATTGCAGGCCCATGCCGGGGCCGCTGAAGTCGACGTCCATGACAATCGCTGCCGGCAACCGCTCGACCATCGAGGAGCGAAACGCCGCCACGCTGTCCAGCGATTGCGCGCTGAGACCGAAAAACTCGAGTTGCTTGGCCAGTCGCTCGGCGCGGTCGTGATCTTGCAGCATCACGTAGATCGGCTTGCGCAGTGGCGGTAAAAAGGTTTGTTCGAGCTGGTCGCCATGCCGCAGGCCAGTGCGCGACAGGCGCTGCATCAGACGATTGAGGTCGGTGATCAGCCCGCTGCTCAGGCGTCCGCGATTGGCGTCGACGGCTGCAAGCGACTGGCTGATGCTGTGCGCCAGGTGGGTGTGTTCGGGTTGTTCGAAACGTTCGGCGAAACGCAGCAGCCGCAGGTTCGCTTCACTCAGCTCTGCGAGGTCGGCGCCTGACCATTCACAGCGTTGCAGGCGCTGCCATATCTCAAGAATCTGACGTGCTTGATGAATTACCCGCTGGGCAAAGTGGTGCTTGAGGCGCTCACGGCTGGGGTCTTCTGGCTCGGTCATATCCTGACTACTAGTTAGGGTGCATGCTGAGGTCGACTGGTGGCTCTATGCTAGCACCTCTTTCCGATGCCATGAGTGTCGTACATCAATAAACTGTAAAGCGACGTTATTCAGTTCCTGACCGACTGGTCGCATAGGATCAACGCTGTGCTTCATTTATAGTGGCTGCTCGATTCGCGGCCACTGTGCGATCCACGGTCTGCCGGGCAGATTTAATCTGCTCGCGACAAAGCACGATGGAGTAGGGTTGTGGTCGAACCGACGAACTCAAGTGATTGAAAGGATATCGCCATGCTGGACTGGAAGAACCGCACAGGCAGCGCGCCTGAACGTGCCGCCGAACCCAAGTCGGCAACCCGCAGCTATTTAGGTGGCCTGCTGTTCAGCCGCGCATTGGCCACCTTGATCGGCCTGTATTTGCTGGTGGTCCTCGCCGTGGGCTGGTACTGGAGCCATGAACCTGCGCTGTTCCCGGTTCAGCAGAACGCACAACTGGCCGCCGAGAAGGAAGGCAAGCAGATGGTCATCGGCTACACCACGGTCGAAACCCTCAAGACCGTCGCCGGTACCTTGCTGCACAAGCCGGGTGGCTATATTTCCAACGACCGTTTTCCACCAGGCGTGTGGCTGGACGACATGCCGAACTGGGAATACGGGGTACTGGTGCAGGTACGCGATCTGACTCGCGCCTTGCGTAAAGATTTTGCCCGTTCGCAATCGCAATCGGCTGAAGACGCCGATCTGGCCAAGGCCGAGCCGCGTTTCAACTTCGATAACAAGAGCTGGATGCTGCCGTCCAGCGAGTCGGAGTACCAGGAAGGCATCAACTCCCTGAGCCGCTACCAGGCTCGCCTGTCCGATCCAACGCAAAAAAATGCGCAGTTCTATGCGCGTGCCGACAACCTGAACAACTGGCTGGGTGATGTCGCGACCCGCTTGGGTTCGCTGTCGCAACGGCTGTCGGCCAGTGTTGGCCGGGTCAAGCTGAACACCGCGCTGAAAACCGAAACCCTGGCACCGGGTCAGGTGCCGCAGGTGGATGAAGAGCGGGTGGAAACCCCTTGGCTGCAGATCGACGACGTATTCTATGAAGCGCGTGGTCAGGCCTGGGCACTGTCGCATTTGCTGCGCGCCATTGAAGTCGACTTCGCCGATGTGTTGGCGAAGAAGAACGCCACGGTCAGCGTGCGCCAGATCATTCGTGAGCTGGAGGCCTCCCAGGAAACAGTCTGGAGCCCGATGATCCTCAACGGCAGCGGTTTCGGGATTTTGGCCAACCACTCGCTGGTCATGGCCAACTACATCTCGCGGGCCAACGCGGCAGTTATCGATTTGCGTCAATTGCTCAATCAGGGCTGAGTCATGGCAGATAACCTGAATGAGGCTGCGCACCGCGCGGCCTCGGACGCCGAACAGATCGCCTGGGTCGACGAGCAGGACAACCTGCTCGGTTCGCTGGTGCGCTCGGACTTGCGCGAGCGCGGGCTGATCGGGCGCGGCACTTACATCATGCTGTTCAACTCGGCCGGTGAACTGTGCGTGCATCAGCGCACGTTCAGCAAAGCCATCTATCCGGGATTCTGGGATGTGGCGGCGGGCGGCATGGTATTGGCGACCGAAACCTACGCCGAATCGGCGGCCCGTGAACTGGAAGAAGAGTTGGGCGTCAGCGGGGTCGAGCTGACCGCCCATGATCATTTTTTCTTTGAGGACACCGGCAACCGCTTGTGGTGTTCGGCGTTTTCGGCAGTCTGGGACGGACCATTGATCCTGCAGCTGGAAGAAGTGCTTCAGGCCCGCTTTATTCCCATCGAACAGGTGATGCAGGAAATCACGCAGAAGCCTTACTGCCCGGACTCTCTGGCGGCGTTGAAGCGCTATCTGCGCGCGCGCGGGGGTGACGCTCTGAAGGGCGTCGCAAAAGATCTATAAAATGGCGCCGATTGGCTCTTAGCAAGTGCGCTTTTTGCCGTTACACTGCGCGACCTTTGTAGGAGCAGAGCTTGCTCGCGAAGAACGTAATGGCTCCGCGTACTGTCTGACGGCACGCGTTATCGTTGACATCCTTCGCGATCAAGCTTTGCCCCAGGGCTAATTAGCCCATAGCGCTGCCCCTGCCTGAGTGGGGCTTCGCGGTCGATAGCACTTGCCAAAGTTGCTGCGACCAGTCTTTGTCCTCCCAAGAGGATTGCCGGTGGCCAAAAAAGCCGCATCCTTCGCCGCCCTTGGTGGCCTGGTATTTTCCACCGACGCAGGTCGACATTGCCCGGACTGTAGCCAGCCGGTGGCAGCCTGCATCTGCAAACAAACCGTTATCCCGGCCGGCGACGGCATCGCGCGCGTGCGCCGCGAAAGCAAGGGCCGGGGCGGCAAGACGGTGACCACGATCAGCGGCGTGCCGCTGGCTGAAGACGCGCTCAAGGAGCTTGCCACGACGTTGAAGAAACGTTGCGGCACCGGTGGTGCGTTGAAGGACGGGATCATCGAGATCCAGGGTGATCATGTCGAGCTACTCTTGGCCGAGCTGATCAAACACGGTTTCAAAGCGAAGAAATCCGGCGGCTAGCAGCCTCTGTGAAAACCACCCCGACTTGATGCAGTCCTGATCGATTCAGGTTGAACGTCGTCTCCATGGTTTTCACAGAGCCTGTTCTGACCGGTTTCTAAACTCAGCGCTGCAAGTGTGGTCTATCCCGCTTGCAGGCTAATCGTCATTTTTTCACTTTAGACTGCGTCAGCCCTCAACCCGGGTGGCGCTCTTTGACTTCTTTATAGGGGACTTCGATGTCCGTACGACGCACACGCAAAGACGATGGCAGCCAATGGACAGTTGCGGACAGCCGCAGTGTTTACGGGATTCGCCATTGGGGGGCCGGGTATTTCGCGATCAGTGACGCCGGTCGCGTAGAAGTTCGTCCGAACGGCCCGAGCAGCGCACCTATCGATCTGTTCGAACAAGTCGCACAGCTGCGCAAAAGCGGCCTGTCCTTGCCACTGCTGGTGCGCTTCCCGGACATCCTGCAGGACCGTGTCCGTCAGCTGACCGGCGCCTTCGACGCGAATATCGAGCGTCTGGAATACCAGAGCAAGTACACCGCGCTGTACCCGATTAAGGTTAACCAGCAGGAAGCGGTGATCGAGAACATCATCGCCACCCAGAACGTCTCCATCGGCCTGGAAGCCGGTTCCAAGCCGGAACTGCTGGCCGTGCTGGCCCTGGCGCCAAAGGGCGGCACCATCGTCTGCAACGGTTACAAGGACCGTGAGTTCATCCGCCTGGCACTGATGGGCCAGAAGCTGGGCCACAACGTGTTCATCGTGATCGAGAAAGAATCCGAAGTCGGCCTGGTGATCGAAGAGGCCGCCTCGCTGAAGGTCAAGCCTCAAGTCGGCCTGCGGGTTCGCCTGTCGTCCCTGGCATCGAGCAAATGGGCTGACACTGGCGGCGAAAAATCCAAGTTCGGGCTGTCTGCTGCCCAGTTGCTGTCGGTAGTCGAGCGCTTCCGTGCGGCCGGTCTGGATCAGGGCATTCGTTTGCTGCACTTCCACATGGGCTCGCAGATCGCCAACCTGGCGGACTACCAGCACGGCTTCAAGGAAGCGATCCGTTACTACGGCGAATTGCGCAACCTTGGCCTGCCGGTGGATCACATCGACGTGGGGGGTGGCCTGGGCGTCGACTACGACGGTACCCACTCGCGCAACGCCAGCTCGATCAACTACGACATGGACGATTACGCCGGTGTCGTGGTCGGCATGCTCAAGGAATTCTGCGACGCGCAGAGCCTGCCGCATCCGAACATCTTCTCCGAGAGTGGTCGTTCGCTGACCGCTCACCACGCCATGCTGGTGGTGCAGGTCACCGACGTCGAGAAACACAACGACGACGTGCCGATGATCGAGAACAAGGAAGAGCTGCCGGAAACCGTGCAATGGCTGGTCGACCTGCTCGGCCCGACCGATATCGAGATGGTCACCGAAACCTACTGGCGCGCGACTCACTACATGAGCGACGTGGCCACCCAGTACGCCGATGGCAAGCTGACCCTGGCCGAAAAAGCCCTGGCCGAGCAATGCTACTTCGCTGTCTGCCGTCGCCTGCACAACTCGTTGAAAGCCCGTCAGCGCTCGCACCGTCAGGTGCTCGACGAACTCAACGACAAGCTGGCCGACAAATACATCTGCAACTTCTCGGTATTCCAGAGCCTACCGGACACCTGGGCGATCGGCCAGGTCCTGCCGATCCTGCCGCTGCACCGTCTTGATGAAGAGCCGATGCGCCGTGCCGTGCTGCAAGACCTGACCTGTGACTCCGACGGCAAGATCAAGCAATACGTCGACGAGCAGAGCATCGAAACCAGCCTGCCGGTACACGGGCTCAATGATGGCGAAGACTACCTGCTGGGGATTTTCCTGGTGGGCGCTTACCAGGAAATTCTCGGTGACATGCACAACCTGTTCGGTGACACCGACTCGGTAAACATCTACCAGAATGCCGACGGCAGCGTTTACCACGCCGGTATCGAAACCCACGACACCATCGAAGACATGCTGCGTTACGTGCACTTGTCGCCGGAAGAGCTGATGACGCACTACCGCGACAAAGTGGCCAGCGCTCGAATCAGTGCCACCGAGCGCACCCAGTACCTCGATGCCTTGCGCCTGGGTCTGACTCGTTCGTCTTACCTGTCTTCTTGAGGTAGCGAACCGCTGTGACCAGGTTGTCGGAAAATACTCCGCATAGTGCGGAGTTTTCCGAGGACCTGGTACGGCATTTCTTTATTTTTGTAGCGATTTGCCGTGCCCACGCACTTTCAACGCTGTGTGGTCTTCATTTCGCGTAGGCCATTTCCTAAGTTGTACTTCGGCACTCTACTCGGCCATGTCTCTCAGCGAGAATCCCCGGCCGTCCCTCCTGTAGAGAAACGCCGATGTTCGATCCCGTCAACGAGCCGTCATTTCGTCTGGAGATAGCGGGTCAGCCCCAACCCTTTGTCGTTGTCGCCTTTACCGGCTGCGAGTCCATCAGCCAACCCTTTGCTTTCCAGCTGGATCTGCAGTTCGATGAGCCGCGGCTGGACATGGCGAGCCTGATGTTTCGCTCGGCATACCTGGGGTTTGGAGGCGCGGGCACCGGTATCCACGGACAGATTCATGACCTTGCCCCGCTTCATGACGACGCGGTGCCGGCGCTCTGGCGTCTGTGCCTCGGGCCGAAGCTGGCCTGCCTGGCGCAACGCTGCAACCAGCGAATTTTCAGCGGCCTGTCAGTCCCGCAGATTCTGGTGCAGGTACTGAAAGAACACGGTATAGACGAAAAAAACTGTCGATTCGAACTCCGGAACGACTACCCCGTGCGGGAATTTTGCACCCAGTACCGTGAGTCGGACTTGGCGTTTCTTCAGCGCCTGTGTGAGCAAGAGCGGATTCACTACCATTTTCAGCACCGCAAGCACGGTCATTACCTGATCTTTGCCGACACTCGGCGCAGTTCGTCTCCAGGTGCCGGCACACCCTTTGATAGCCAAGGCACGGTACCCGCAGTCAGGCGTTTCACGGTTCATGCTTATGCCGAAGGGGCGCATCACGATGGATTGCCGAAACCTGTCGCAGCAGGCGAAACGGACCTGCCGAACCTGCGTAGCGGCATGCTGATGGCGTTGTCGGGCCATCCGTTTGCTGACTGGAATCACCTGTGGTTGCTGACCCGGGTCGAGCATTCGGGCAGTCAGGCGCAGTTGCCGTACTACCGCAACCGCATTGATGCGATTCCCTGGGAGGCGCCGTTCGTAGCGTTTCGTCCAAGCGAGAAGCCTCGGATGAACAGCCTGCAACGTGGCTGGGTGGTCAATGTCGACGAACCTCGCAGCGACGCGGCCCAACGCATCGCCGTGCAGTTCGATTGGCTTTATCAGGGCGAGGGTGCACGGCCCAGCCATTGTTGGCTGCCGGTCTCGCCCCAGCTGTCTGCAGAGTCGGTTGCCGGTTTGACGGCGGGGGTTGAGGTCTGTGTGAGCTTTATCGAGGGCGACCCGGACCAGCCATTGATCACCGGCATATTTCGGGGGGCGCCGTTGCATGTCGACGGCGTGTTGCCTGTCGAAACCTCCCCGCCTTCAATGGCCGGGGAGGTGCTCCCGGCACGGGAGGAATTGCCGCCCGATGATCGCCATGACTTGTTGGCAATGGTTCAGGGCAGTCAGCCCTTGGTGTTGCTGTGTTTGATACCCGGCGGGGGGAGTTTCATGCATTGCCGGCAAGCGATCTGCACCTGCCGCACAGTGGCAGGGCTTGGCCAAAGTGGTGCGGCATGATCGCTGCCCAGTCGGCTCAATGGCTTTTGCTGGATGTACCAGGTTCGCCGCAGGCAGGGTGGAGCCTGCAGCAACGGTTTGCCGACGTACCGTGTTATGCGTTGTTCGAGAACACCGACCTGCATGGGTTGCGCGACCAGGGGCCGCAGTTGATCGAACTGTCGGCGCAATCGCCGCTGATGCAATGTTGCCACGACGAGCCGGCGGACTGGCCGGGGTTGCTGCTGGTCAGCTCTGCATCCCCGGAGCAATTGCTCGGGCACCTTCGACGTATGCTCACGGTCACGTTCGGGCTTCATTACAAAGGCTTGCTCAGCTACTACAACCCCTTTATCGCCAGTTACTTTTTTGATGCCAGTGATGCCCGCGAGTTGAGCCGCTGGCTGGGGCCGATCGATAAACTGTACTGGCACGGTGGAACCTGGGAGGACCGGGCGATCGGCAGTCTGGGTTGGTTGCATTTGGTCAATCCGCGATTGGCCGTCAGTGAACTGGCCATCGAAGACAGCCTCAGCCTTCGCCAGCAGAACAAGTTGCAAACCTGTCTGCTGGAGCGCCATGCGTGGTACTGGAGTCGCTCGACGGGCCACGACTTTGGCACGATCTGGTCTTTTGTGCAGGAAGGACTCGAACACGGCTTCAGCGAGCAGGCAGTGCTCGATGGCTGGCTGCGATTACGTTTGCAATACCCGTCAGCCACACCCGAAGCACACCTGCCGGGGCGCACTCAGCAAGAGCGACTCGACAGCTTGCGCAACCGCTGGCAGAGGCATCGTTCCTGAATTCGTAAATTACGATGAAAAACTGCACTCGTGGCAGCTGCCGAGAGTTGGAGCAGCACGATGTTCAGACGGTGAACCAGCCATCGTTCTTGCGCAGGTTCCAGGCGAATGCCCCAAGCATCAGGCTGCGCAGCACCATGAACAGCAGGAAGGTCAGCCACAGTCCGTGGTTGCCGAACCCTTGCAGTGCCCAGGCAAACGGCAGCAACAGCAGCACCGTCAGCAGCATGCCGTTGCGCATTTCCCGGGCACGGGTGGCGCCAATGAACAGGCCGTCGAGCAAGTAGCTCCAGACGGCGATCAGTGGCAGTGCGGCGAGGTACGGCAAGTAGACGAACGCAGTGTCGCGCACGCTCTGGATGTTGGTCTGCATCTCTATGAACAAATGCCCGGCGCAGAAGAACAGCAGCGCAAAACCCAGACTGGCAATCAATGACCAGCCGCAGGCAACCACCAGGGACCGACGCAAAGCCTGACGGTCATGGGCACCGATGGCATGGCCGCACAGAGCCTCCACTGCGTGGGCCAGGCCATCCAGAGCATGGGCGGTCAACAGCAAACCATTCAGCAATAATGCATTGGCCGCCACCGTCGCATCGCCGAGTCGTGCGCCTTGCACGGTCACCATGAAGAACACCGATTGCAGCGCCAGACTGCGAATGAAAATGTCCCGGTTGACCGCCAGCAGCGGCCGCCAGCTCTGCCACAGCGCCAGTGCCGCCCAGGCGATATGCCCAGGGTAGGCGCGCAGGGCGTTACGGGTCATGGCCAGACCGAGCAGGGCGCCGGTCCATTCGGCGATCACTGAAGCACGGGCCGCCCCGACAACGCCCCATTGCAGACCCAGGACGAACCACAGGTTCAGCGCGATGTTCACCAGGTTGGTGGTCAGCAGAATCGCCAGCGGTGCGCGGGCGTTCTGGGTGCCGAGGAACCAGCCGACCAGCGCATAACTGGCCAGCGCCGCCGGTAAGCCAAACAACCGGGTGTGGAAAAATTCGCGGGTCAGTTGATCGAGCTCGGCAGAGGGCTGCATGAAGTGCAACGCCACGCCACTGAGCGGTACGCCCAGCATCCCGAGCAGCAGCGCCAGCCCCATCGCCAATAGCAAGCCTTGCAGCAGGATCTGCCGCAGCGCCGCGCCGTCACCGCGCCCGGCTGCCTGCGCTGCAAACCCGGTCGAGCCCATGCGCAGAAACCCCATGGCCCAGGCCAGAAAGGTGTACAGGCTGGCGCCCACCGCGACCGCGCCGAGCTGATGTGCGTGGGGCAGGTGGCCGACCACCGTGCTGTCGACCAGCGCCACCAGCGGCACGGAAATGTTCGAAAGAATCATCGGCGCGGCAAGTGCCCAGACGCGGCGATGGGTCGCACGATCGCGCCAGTCGTTAATCAACGTAGACATTCAGGCTCCTTTCGAGAGCGGGCATTGTAGCGGCAGATCCAAGCGTCAGTGGTCTTGTGAAAGCGGGCTTTTTGTGAGGAGGGAGCTTGCTCAGATGCCGGTAAGTCAAGGGATTTCGGGCTCGGCACCTCACCTGTAGCAGTTGCCGAAGGCTGCGTTCGGCGGCGAAGCCGTCGTGAATGGCATACCAAGGTCCCTCTGGATGACCGCGTCGTCAGCTTGGCGAGTGCTTCGCCCTCGAACGCAGCCTTCGGCAGCTGCTACAGGTTGTGCGTGAGTGAGCGAGGTGTTGTTCAGTGAACCACCCAGCTCAACACCCACAACCCCAGCACCAGCCAGATAATCCCTGCGATGATCGATGCACGCATGAACGCGCGGACCGCCGAGTACAGCAGCATCAAGCCGATGATCAGCACGAGTATGCTGATGATCGAGGGCTCCATGCCCAGTGCTCGTGACAGCCCGTCGACAAAATTGCCGCTGGCGTGAGTCAAGGCACTGAACAACCCACTGAGCGTATCGACGATGAACCGGATGACCGAACCCAGCGCCTGGCCAAGCCATTCGAAAAAGCTATCTACCTGCATGTGTACGTCCTGATGAAAGAGTGGGTGCCGGCGCTGAGCGCTTTGGCCATTGTCAGGGCTGGCGAGCGCCCTTGAAGCATAGAGGTTTGGTGGTTTGAATTGGCGAATAGTAACTGAACGTCTGCACCCACTGGGCAAGCTTCTGCGTTCTGTACTGGCTAGAGTCAGAATCGGGCTTTTAGTCCCACCCACCCCCTCAAGTCTAAATACACAGGCGGGTTTACTCGCGAACTGTCACGAAACGACAGCAGTGTTCGGTGCTTGCCTTCATCCGCCATCCGCCCGAAGCTATACGCCTTCAGGAGAGCCCGATGAACCTTGTTGAACTGACCGAACGCCTGCACTGCATCCGTGACCGCAACGACTGGCGGCAATTTCACAGCCCGAAGAACCTGGCCATGGCCGCCAGTGTCGAAATGGCTGAGCTGGTGGAAATTTTCCAATGGTTGAGCGAAGACCAGTCGCGGCAGTTGCCGGCGGACAAACTGGCGCATGCCGGTCAGGAAGTCGGCGATATCGTGCTTTATCTACTGCTGCTGTGCAGCGAGCTGGGGTTGGACATGGAACAGGTAGTACGCAGCAAGCTGGCTGACAGCGAACGGCGGTTCAGCTGATGAGCGACCGTCATTTCGATCAGTTGGCGACCCGTTTCGCCGAAAAAATCTACGGCGGTGCCAAAGGCGCAATCCGTCTGGCGGTGCTTCAGGCCGACCTGGCCGAAACCCTGCCGGATCGCCCGTTGCGGGTGCTGGATATCGGCGCAGGCCTTGGGCACATGTCGTTGTGGCTGGCCCAGCGCGGGCACCAGGTGACCCTGGCCGAGCCTGCCGAACCGATGCTCGAAGGCGCCCGTCAGCGCTTCGCCGAGGCCGGGCAAGCGGCGACGTTTATCCAGGCGCCGTGGCAAGAGCTGCTCGGTCAACTCACCGAACCTTACGACCTGGTGCTGTGCCACGCGGTGCTGGAGTGGCTGGCCGAACCCCACGCGATTCTGCCGGTGCTGCATCAACTGACGACCAAAGACGGCTGGCTGTCGCTGGCGTTCTATAACCGCGATGCGCTGATTTACCGCAACTTGCTCAAGGGCCATTTCCGCAAGATGCGCAAGAACGACATGGCCGGCGAGAAGCAGAGCCTGACCCCGCAGATGCCTCTGGATCCGCGCGAACTGGCGACGCAACTGGAAGGTTTGTGGCAGGTCGAAACCCAGAGCGGAGTGCGGGTTTTTCATGACTACATGCCGGTAGAGTTTCAGGCCCGAGCCGAACTGATCGACTTGCTGGAAATGGAACTGGCCCACCGTCGTCACCCGAGTTTTGCCGGACTGGGGCGTTACCTGCACTGGATCTGTCGCCCGGTCTGAACCGTGGTTTCTGTGGAGAGCATCATGAAACGCCGTTTGGGATTGATCATGCTGTGTCTGGGGCTCGGTGCCTGCCAGGGCAGCAATCCGTATGTCGCCAGCTCCAACCCGCTGCCGCCGGCCCCACCGCACGCTGCCAACACCTTTGATCGCAGCGCCTATCCAGCGGCGCCGCGTGATTACAGCCGTTACCAAAGCTGGGCCTGGCTCAATGGCCGGTTGCCCAACGGTTCGGTCTTGGCCGACTCGGCGCAGATTGCCGAAGCGGTCAGCAATGCGCTGGATCAACGGGGTTTGCGTCCGCTGCACGACAATCGTCCGGCGGACCTGTGGGTCAGCGCCGACCTGCATCAGGAAACCCGCCTGAAGCAGGTCCAGGAGGATTACGGTTATGGCGGCTACGGCGGTTATAACCGTTATGGCAATGGCTACGGGATGTACAACACGGTGCCGATCGTTCGTACCTATCAGGTGCAAGTGCTGGTGATCCGGGTGGATTTGTTCGACGCCAGCACCGGGCAACCGGTCTGGAGTGCCAGCGCTGAAGCGGGCCTTCAGGGCAACGAAATAGAACGTGGCGATGCGTTACGAACAGCTGTGGAAAAGGCGGTAGCGGCGTATCCTCCTAGTTAGGTTCCCTGCCTGGACCCGGAGAAAAATCATGTCCCGCCGTCTCTCATTATTGGCTTGCGCTGTGTTGCTCAGCGCCTGCCAAACGACCCAGGTCAATCACGATTTTGATGCCAGCCGCGATTTCGCCGCCTATCGCAGTTGGGCCTGGAAAGAGCCTGCCGTGCAATACCGTCCTGACGATCCGCGGATCAAGAGCGACCTCACCGAACAACGCATTCGCCAGGCGGTTGCCGATCAACTCGACCAGCGTGGTCTGCGCCCGGCCGCTACCGGTGCCAAGGCTGACGTCAATGTGCGGACCTACCTGATCGTCGAGGATCGCCAGCAGCAAATCACCACTAACTATGGCGGTGGTTGGGGTGGCCCCTGGAACGGCTACTGGGGCGCACCGATGTACAACGAAACCCGCAACGTCTCTTACAAGGTCGCCACACTTCAGATCGACCTGCTCGATGGCAAGGATGGCAAGCTGGTCTGGCGTGGCAGTGATGAACAACTGCTCAGCAGATCGCCGCAGCCCGCCGACCGCAGCGCCGCGATTCGCGCGACGGTAGGGCGGATATTGAGCAATTACCCACCGAAATAAAGCACTTGAATCATCGGCGCTGGCAAGTCGCCAGCGCCGTGCTCGAGCCTTGACTACACTGCCTGCACCACCGGAGGTAGCGCTCGGCAGTACGCCGGCAAAGGAGTGCTCGATGTCTCCCAGTTTGCAGTTTCGCGGCCCCGCCGGGCAACGTGGCGCTATCGGTTTGCTCGCGGCAATGACCTTCGGCCTGGCGCTTTTGATAGCGCTGTTGGTGGTCGACAGTGGCCGGCTCTATCTGGAGCAGCGCAAGTTGCAACGGGTGGTGGACAACGCCGCGCTGGAAGCGGTCAGCCGCGGCGGCACCTGCCTGCCGGGCCTGACGGCGGCCAGTTATGCCGGGCAAAGCGCGGTTCGTAATGCGTTCATCGTCAGCCCCACCAGCACCTTGACCACCACCTGCGGTTCGCTGGCGACGGCGCCGACCAACCTGCGCACTTTCGTCCCCAATGCCGCGCAATCGATGGCCATTCAGGTGATTGCCACCAACGTGGTGGCGACCAGTGCCGCGGCGGGTATTCAGGCATTGTTCAGTGGGGCTTCGCTCAATGCCAATACCACGCTGACTGCCACGGCGGTGGCCGCGGCGCCGCAACCGACGCTGGCGCAGCTAAGCATTCGCAGTTCGGTCGTCAGCGTCGACACCGCGAGATCGAATCTCTTGAATCCGCTGTTCTCGAGCCTTCTGGGCGGCAGCGTGAACCTGACAGCCGTGGGCTGGGATGGCTTGGTCAATGCCGATATCAACCTGCTGAAATTCATGGACCAGCTGGCCATCGAGCTGGGGGTGAGCGCAGGCGACTACACGGCATTGCTCAGCACGCAAGGAACGGTCACCCAATTCATACACGCCGCGGCAACGGTTGCAGGTCAGAACGGTGCCACGGCCGAAGTGATGACGGCGCTGACCAGTCTTCAGGTGGGGGCCAGCAATGCACCACCGATCAAACTTGGCGATGTGCTGCAACTTCAGACGGGCACCTCGACGGCCGGCCTGGATGCCACGGTGCAGCTGTTTCAGCTGGTTCAGGGCTTTGTGCAGTTGGCGAATAAAAACAGTGCGGTGACCGCCGTTCTACCGGTGAACGTACTGGGGCTGCTGGGCGTCACAACCCGTGTAAAAGTGATTGAGCCGCCGCAGTTTTCTGCCGTGGGAGATCCGGAACTAGCCAAGGCTGACCCGTTGGGCGTGAACCGGATCTATGTGAAGACGGCGCAGGTGCGAGTGCTGGCCTCGGTTGATCTGTCACTGATCAACGCGGTGTTGCAACTCGTCAACACAGGGTTGAGTGGTGTAGTTAATTTAATCAACCCGCTACTGCTGCCCGGGTGTTTGGCGGGAGGAACCTGCACACAAACTGATCTGCAAATAGTGCCTAACGGTATTAATCTGGATGTGGGGCTTGAGGCCGGAGTGGGCAGTAGTTATGTCACCGACTACGCGTGCATAATCCCCATCAGCCCCACTAACAAAAGTCTCTCCGCCACCACCGACATTGCGGCAATCAAAGTCAAAATCGGTCATATCGACCCTGCCATCTGGCTTTCGTCCTCTCCGTTACCTGCGCTTTCTCCGATCACCCTGTTCGATGTTGGCAGTACGACCTGTCAAGGTCACTTTCTAGCCCCTATGACCTGTGGTACGCGAACACCATTTGCCGGTGGTGGTGCTGAAATCATGATTGATAGCCCGATCGCAGGCACCAGCGAGTCCAACTACGCCTACAGTAATCCCAAGGACATCAATGTACCGCCATTGCCGCTTCACACTGTTTCGGTATCGGGTGTAGTTGGTAGTTTGAACGGGACATTGGGTGGGGTCACTTTGATTTCGCACACTCCCACTATTAGTGGCAGCCTGATTGGCGGGCTGCTCACTACATTGGTATCGACCCTGAGTCTGGCGACCACTCAATTGGTCGGTGCGATCGACGGCTTACTGGCGCCCTTGGTCGACCCGTTGGTCAATAACCTGCTGCTCAATCTGGGGATCGACGTCAACAAAGTCGATGTGGGGTTCAACCTCACCTGCGGTCAAAAAGGCAAAGCCTACCTGGTGATCTGATCACCCAGCGCAATCGGCAGCTCGATACAGAACCGCGCGCCCTCGGTCGAGTTGCGCACACTCAACTGTCCGCCCATGTTCTCGACGATGCCGTAGCTCACCGACAAACCCAGACCGGTGCCGACACCGACCGGTTTGGTGGTGAAGAACGGTTCGAAGATTCGCTCCAGCAAACGCGGATCAATGCCGCCAGCGTTGTCTTCGACCCACAGCTGCAGCGAGCTGTGGTCACGTTCGGCATACAGTGAAATCCACGGCTTGAACGCCGGGTCGCTTTCGCGCTTGCTCAGCAGTGCGTCGCGAGCGTTGACCATCAGGTTGATCAACACTTGTTCCAGCTGATCGACATGGCCACGTACATTGGCTTCGAAGCCGAACTCGCTGATCCGCAAGTCGACGCCTTTGCCGCGCATGCCTTCGGCCAGCAACGACAGCGTGCCTTCCACCGCTTGCGCCGGGTTGAACAACTGTTGCTCGATTTCCGAGCGCCGGCCGAACACCCGCATGTGATCGACCACCCGAGCCGCGCGCTGGACCTGGGCGTCGATACGCTTGAGTTTGTCTTGCAGGTAGTCGATCTGTACATCGCCGTTGCTCAAGCGCTTGAGCACGTTGACGATGGCCATGCGCATCACGTTCAGTGGCTGGTTGATTTCATGCGCCAGCCCGGTGGCCATTTCTCCCAGGGTGGCCATTTTTGCGCTTTGCGTGAGCTGTTGTTGCGAGCGGCGGACTTCGGTGTTGTCGCGGCCCACGGCCTGAATTTCGATCAGGCGACCCCGCTCGTCGAACACCCCGCGATCCGACCAGACCCACCAGGCATTTTCGCGCCCGGGGAGTTGCAGGCTGATTTCCGCGGTGCTCACCGGGAACTCCGGCGTCAATTGGCGCAGGCGCAGCACAAAGGCTTCGCGCTGTTCGGCCGACAGCCAGCTGCCCAGATCAACCCCCGGCAATTGTTCGGGCGTGCGTTCCAGGTACGTCGCCAAGGGCCGATTGCCGAACGTCAGCGTCAAGTCGGGACGGTAGCGGCAGATCATCGCGGGCGAATCTTCCACCAGAATCCGGTAGCGCTCCTCGCTCTGTTTGACCTGTTCGGCGGCCTGGGTCGCTTCGCTGACATCCAGCCACAAGCCGACCGCCTCCACGGGCAGCCCGAGGTCATCGCGCAGTAACCGGGCTTCATCGAGCAGCCAGTGGTAGTCGCCACGCTGGTCGCGCAGACGGTAACGCGCGCGTACCGAGCCCTCACGCAGCAGCTGGCGGGTACGCTCGAAATACAGGTCACGGTCTTCGGGATGAACCCGCCCAACCAGCGCGTTGCCTGCTAAATCATTGAGGTTCCAGCCGAGCAACGGCAGCAGGCTGGCGCTGAAAAAGCTCGGTTGCAGCGCGCCTTCGACATAGCGTTGCACATAGATCACCGCCGGCGAACTGGCGATCAGGTTGTCCAGGCGGGCATGGGCAGCGGCGGCCTGTTGCTGTTGATTCTTGATGTCGCTGATGTCGAGCATGAACCCCACCAGCCGACGCTGTTCACCTACGCCTAGCGCCTGGCCTTGCAGGCGATACCAGATCGGCGTCTGGGCGTCGTCAGCGCGGTGCAGACGCACGCACAGCAGCAAGGTCTTGCCGTGTTGTTGCAGGTCCTGCACGCGGCTGGCCAGCTCTTGGCGGTCGGCCGGATGGATCAGCGTCAGCCACTGGGCCAGCGGTAAACGGGCACTCTCCAGGTGCAGGGTGAACGCCAGTTGCGGTGCCAGTTGAACCTCGTCAATGTTGCCGAACAGCTCCCACCAACCGGTGCCCAGCAAACCTTGCAGGGCTTCGAGTCGCTCCAGTTGATGATGTTGATGCTGCTCGCGTAAACGCCCCAGCAGTGGTCCGGCCAGCGCTGCGGCCAGCAGCGACCAGTCACGCTCGCTGAGCTGCGGCGCACGTTGCTGCACCGGGTAAAAACCACAGAGCAACCAGGCTGCGACACCGTGATCGTCCCGATAAGGCACCAGAAATCCGTCGGTATTACCGAAGGTCCTCTGCAACCGCGGGTGCTCGCTGAAACCATGCGCGACGCTCAAGCGCAACGGCGTATTACCGCTCAAGCTGTCCAGGCTGGTGCCCAGCGGTTGGCCGGTTTGCCACAGCTGCGGCGCATCGTGGGCGTTGTACTGGCTGTGGATCAGCCAGCCTTGTTCCTGATCGTCGAGCAGCGCGATGGCCACACAGGGAATGTGCCAGCGCTGGGCCAGGCCTTGAAGTTGCTCGGTCAGCACCTCGGGCAGGCGCATCAGGCTGCACAGGCGAAGCTGTTCGCTCATGTGCCCGGCGAACGACTGACATTCCTCGCGGCTGTGGGCTTGTTGGCGTTCGTGCAGCAAATCACCGATGTCGAGCAACTGCAGCAGCCAGCTGTCAGGCGTCGGCTGAACCCAGCCGCGCAGGTGCAGGGTTTGGCCACCGAGGCCGGCGAAATCCAGGTCCAGGTTTTGGCCTTGCCATTCGGCGGGTGTGCCTTCGACGACCAAATGGCTGTGGGGCAGCAGGTAATCGATCAGGTGTGGGGGTTGGTCGGCGTGAGGACGCTGCGCCAATGCATGACGCAAGGGGCCACTCATTTTCAGCACCCGGCCCTGAGGGTTCAGCAGCAGGTGTAATCCGACATTCTGTGTCACCAGGCTGTAGGGCGTGTCGGGCTCCTGGAATGGCGGACGATTGAGCAGTCGGCCAAAGAGCTTTTCCCCAGGTGTCAAAATTGAAGACTCGATTGTGCCGTCAGGTTCGTCGGCAGATTGGGCACGGTGCCGACACCGGGCAGGACGAGGAACGGGATGACCTGATTGAGCTTGCTGGTGGGGTACGTCACGCTGACCGTCAGTAATCCGGTGCCTGCGTTATAGGCCGCCTTGGCGTCGACACCAAAGGTGATGTTGAAGGTGCTTGGCACCCAGGACAGTTGCTGCTGTAAAACACTGTTTGCCAGGTTCTCCATCGCCGTTGGGTAGTTGGGCGTCTTCGGATCAAGCGCGACGCTTTGCCGGACTGCCTCGGCCGTGGCTTCGTTGAATGACTGCACCAGCAACAGCGGCAGGCTGTAGCTGACGATTGCGTAGAACACCGCAAAAAAGATCACGAACACCAAGGCGAACTCAATCGCCACAGCACCTTTTTGCTTTCTGGGGAGGCCTGATTTCATGAGTGCGTCTACCCTGACAACGACTACGTGGTATGAGCATAGAATCATTCAGCCAAAGCGGACGATTTTTACCGGATGCAGAGTTTTGTCCTACTGATCTGGCTGGCGCTTTGCGCGGCACAGGATGTTCAGCAACGGCATATTGCCAACAGCCTGACCTTGGGCGTCGGGTTGTTGGCATTGATTTATCTGTTGTGGACCGGCACCACCTGGCTGGGCGCGCCTGACGTTCAGGGCGGGTGGGCATTGCTGCTGGCACTGTTGTTTACCTTGCCCGGTTATGGGTTGGGACGCTTGGGGGCCGGCGATGTGAAGCTGATGGCGACGATCGGCCTGGCGACCGACAACCTGCATTTGCTCGGCAGTTTTATCGGCGCTGGAATGTCTGGCCTGGTGTGGCTATTGATTGCTTCAAAGGTCTGGCCGCATATGAGTCAACGGCTTAGGGCCCGACTTCAATACCTCGCTCCCGAGCTGTCAAGAAAACCACCCTTTGCGCCCTTTGTGCTGATCGGCATGCTGCTGACACTGGCCTGTACCCGCTAGTCGTGCGGCACGACATATCGCTATGTACATAGTAGGAAAGTAGGTCTACTTTCTGTTCAGGCCTGTACAGCTTGCCGCTGTCGGTACAGGAGTGACAGTCTTCGGACAGGGCATGGAGGCGCACGTGAACAAGCCTACCTCTGCGGTAAAAGTGCTGGTGGTCGACGATCAACCGCTGATCGTGGAAGAGCTTTGCGAGTTTCTTGAAAGCAGCGGTTACCGTTGCGTCCCTTGTGAGTCCAGCGAGCAAGCCATCGCGTGCTTCAGTGAAGATGTCGACATCGGTTTGGTCCTCTGTGATTTGCACATGCCCGGGCTCGACGGTATTCAGCTGGTTCAGGAGCTGCAACGCATCGCCGGCAAGCACCGGGCATTCGAAGCCATCATGCTCACCGGGCGTGCCGACAAACAGGATGTGATCAAGGCCCTGCGCGCCGGGATCGCCGACTACTACCAGAAACCGATTGACCTGGATGAGCTGCTGGAAGGTTTGCAGCGTCAGGAGGTCGCGCTTCAGGAACGGCAAAAGAGTGTGCAGTTGGGGCACTTGAATCAGAAGCTGCAAGACCTTTCCGAATCGATCGATGACCTTTATCAGGACCTTGATAAAGTTCGTCGTGCTCCGCTTTTGCCGTCGGGTGGGGAGGTTGACCGGGAGCAGATGCCAGCGATCTTTGATCAGCTGTCGCCTCGTCAGCTTGATGTTGCGCGGTTGGTGGGCAAGGGGCAGACCAATTATCAGATTGCCTGTGAGTTGGGGATTACCGAGAACACGGTGAAGTTGTATGTGTCGCAGGTGTTGCGGTTGACGCATATGCATAATCGGACGCAGTTGGCGTTGGCTTTGTCGCCGGGGAGTTTTGGGGGGCGGGTGCGGGTTACGGCGCACTAGGCTCCTGGTTTGTATGTGTGTATATCCGTTATTGGTGTAACGGCTGCTTATGGTTTCGCCCTTACGGCGAGTCCCTTTTGGCAAACGCCCGGAGTGCCGGCCCAGCCAAAAGGAACCAAAAGGTCTCGCCCCGAGCGTACGGCACCTCGCCTAGGCTCGGCGTTCCCTCGCTACGGTGTCCATCAGGGGGCATCGCCTACGGTCTGCTTCGCGACGACCTCCTCTCGATGTGTCCGGCTGCGCCGTACGGCGCTGCGCGCCCACCCCCTGATGAACACCTCCACTCGGCCTCCCGATGGGGCGGGTGGATCAAAAGCAAAGCACGGCGGCCTACCGGCCGGCCTGAGTGGTAAGAGCGTGAACGGCGTTAGATTGATCGTTCCCGCGTTCCGCTTCACGAGCTGACGCGGAGCGTGGGAACGATCATTTGTGTAATGCCCGTAGGATGAGGCCGGAATTTGATGACAGCATCACGAGCAACGTAGAAATCTCCGACATGTCTTTAAGGTTGCCCCTCGGAAGCACGGCCTCTAGCCTTTGAACGTCGCTGAAATTCAGCGACAGGGTGTGAGAACCCAGGAAATTCTGTAGGCGCAAAGCGCTGGCTCTACCATAATCGTCGCCGACGTTTTTCGTCTGCGCCATGCATTATGGCGGCTGTGTGCGGGCAGACTTAGGTCTGGCCGGGTGCCTACGACCGGTATTCTCACCCCGTTCACAGCTGCCACCTCTTCGCCGAGTGAGACCGGCAAGTCGTGGCTCCCACTACCGTAGGAGCTCCATCATGATCAAAGAAACCCCTAATCCCCCCGAACACGACGACGTTTCCCCCTACGATTCTCCCGACTCAAAAAAGCTCCACGACGCTGCCCATCGCGCCCTCGATCATTACCTGAAACCGACCCTTTCGAAGCTGCGTTTCAGCGATCTGCATTCGGACCGGTTGTTTGCGGTCAACCCGGGTATCGACAATGAAAGCCTGCTGGCGAACGCTTCGGAGGACCTGGCTTCGGTCAAGGCCATGGCCGCTGACCTGGCGTTTGAGATCGAAGGGTCTCGACGCAATGTGGCGCTAGGTATTTGCAGGATGATCGACGGGATCCGGCTGCTGGTGGATCGAGCGCTGGACAATATGGACCCTGAAGAACCGGCGGAGTATGTCGTCAAACCTTAGTCGCTTGGGACGGCGATTTTTCAACGTTGAAATACGGTGCAGGACCACCTCCGTAGCAGCTGCCGAGCCTGCGAGGCTGCGTTAGAGGCGGGCCGCGTTCGGACGAAGTCCTCGCAAATCCTGCATACGCGGTTTACCTGAAAGAACGCGTTGCCTGATTTTACGACCGCTCCGTCCGGATGCGGCCCAGACCGAACGCAGCCTCGCAGGCTCGGCAGCTGCTACGGGCGACTCATTCGCCAGATGACGCGATTCTAGGACCCAAACGCCCGGCCAATAGCGGTGAAGCCCGGGCCGGCTAAAACAATCAGCAAGGCGGGAAACAGAAACAGCATCATCACCACGGACATCTTGGCGGACATTTTCGAGATGTATTCCTGCTGGTGTGTCAGGCGCCGGTCATCGAGCAATTGCTTGAGCGTGAGCAGCGATTTCATGGCGCCGCCGCCCTGATGGATCAGTTGCTGGAGGATCACGCAGGTGTCGGTGAGTTCATCTACCGTCAGCAGCGTCGCGGTCTTGTGCAGCTCCTGGCCGAGTTCCAGGCCGGAGTCGACCCGAGTCAGGATCAGCCGTAGTTCGCTGGTCAGCTCCGGCAGCAGTTTATGCGCCTCGCTGCTGAGCACCCGCAGTGACTGCTCTACGGCCATGCCCGATTCGAAGAGAATCCGCAGCAATGGAATGAACGTCGAGATCTCGATGGCAATGTTTTTTTGCCGACGTTTTACCGCATAGGCCAATAACCGTTTGGGCAAGAGATAACCCAGCCCGGCGCCCAGCATCGGCGCAAGCCAGTGGTTTTGCGCAGTGGGGTAGAACACCTGTTGAAAGAACACCGCGAGCCCGAACACCAGCAGAGGCGTGCCGACCTGGCATGCGGCGAATAACGAGCGCTCGCTGGATTTGCGCCAACCCAGGCGTGCGAGCAAGGTTTGGGTTTCACTGTCGATGCTGAGCGAGCGCTGGCCAAACCGGCTGTTGCCGAGCGCCCGCAGCCAGTTGCCGAAAGTGTTGTCGTGCGCCACATGCCCTTGCAGGCGTTGGGTGACGTGTCGCGCGCGTCGTCGCTGTTCCAGCAAATGGCCGAGCACCAGCGCTATGGCTCCCAGAAACAGCAAGGCGCTCACCAGTAAGACCATCTCAGACACTCCGTAACATGCGCCACAGCGCCAGGCACCCGACGATCTGTAAGCCAACCGCAGCGATCAGCATGTGCTGGCCGGAAGGGTCGTGCCACATGCTCAGCATGTAACCGGGGTTGGTCAGCATGAAGTAACTGGCGATGAGGAGGGGCAAGGCCCCCAGAACCCAGGAGGTCATTCGGGTTTCGCCGGTCATGGCCCGAAGCTGACGGGCGCCTTGCTCGCGTTCGCGAATCAGCTTCATCAGGTTCTCCAGCAGCTCGCTGGCATTGCCGCCGTAACGGTGATTGACCTTCAATCCCAAGGCAAACATGCGCAGTTCGTCCTGGTCGTAAAACTCGGCAAAATCGTGCACGGCGTCGGGCAGGTTGATCCCCAATTGCACGTTGCGCTGAATTCGTCCCATCGCTCTTTTAAGCGGGTTGGCGCTGGCGTCGATACTGCCCATCACCGCATCGGCCAAGGTGCGGCCGGATTTGAGGCTGCGTATGGTGTGATCGAGCAACGACGGCAACTGCTCGATCATTCGTCTCAGGCGACGCCGATAACGCCAGGAAATGTACAGGCGCAGAATCAACGGTTGCAGGACTAACAGTGTCAGCAGTCCCAGCCAGCCGTCCAGCACAAACCCGAGCAGACTGATAAACACCCAAAATCCCAGCCATAGCGGCAGACGCTCCGTCGGGCGGCCCAGGCCTGCGCGCACAAAGGTCCGCTCAAGGTTGGCCCACGCCGGGTTTTCGACGATCAGATGCGGTTGCCCCTGAGCAAGGCGATTCAGCACGCGTTCGTTGCTGGTCTTGCGCAGGCCCTGATAGAACAGCCAGATCGACAGTCCCAGCAACACGAGAAACATCAGGCTGAGCAGTATCGGACCGATCATCGCGCAAGCCTCGTCAAGTCAGTTGAGGGGCAGAGCCAGCTCATGGCGCAGCTTGTCGCCGGCGGGGTTGACCGCCTCGCGCAGAAAGCCGAAACCGGTCCGACGGTCGAAACGAAACAGGGTGTTGGTGACGTAGATGTCCTCGCGGATCCCCACCACTTCCACCACCTCGCTGACGCAGCGTCGGCCATCGGGCAGGCGCGTCAGTTGAATCACCACGTCGAGTGCCGCGCAAATCATTTGCCGTAGCGTGCGCTCGGCGATTTGACGCCCGGTCAGGCCCACTAACGTCTCCAGGCGCAACAGCGCGTCCTGAGCATTGTTGGCGTGGACGGTGCTCATCGAGCCGTCGTGACCGGTGTTCATGGCGGTCAGTACGTCGAGCACTTCAACGCCACGGATTTCGCCAAGGATGATTCGATCCGGGCGCATCCGCAGGGCGTTGCGGATCAGGTCACTGGCTTTCACTTCGCCGTGGCCCTCGGCGTTCGGCGGGCGGGTTTCCAGGCGCACGACGTGAGGGTGGCCCAGTTGCAGCTCGGCAACGTCTTCGATGGTCACCAGGCGTTCGTGAGGATCGATCAGTTGACTGAGGATGTTCAGCAGCGTGGTTTTACCGGTGCCGGTCCCGCCGCTGATGAGGATGTTGCAGCGTTTGCCGACGGCTTTCTCGATGAAGTCGAAAATCGCCTGGTCAATGGTTTGCATCGCCATCAGGTCGCTGCTTTTAAGCATGTCCTTGCGAAATTTACGAATCGACAGGCACGGCCCGTCCAGCGCGATGGGCGGGATGATCGCATTGACCCGGCTACCGTCCGGCATGCGCGCATCGACCATCGGCGATGACTCGTCCAGACGCCGTCCGAGTGGCGCGAGGATCCGTTGCATGACCCGTTCGACATGATGCGCGTCGATGAATCGCAGGTCGCTTTGGTGCAATACACCGTCACGTTCGATGAACACCCGGTGAGGGCCGTTGACCAGGATTTCGGTCACGGCGGGGTCGCGCAGCAGCACTTCCAGTGGACCGAAACCGGTGAGTTCGTCGACGATTTCTTCTGCCAGACGCTCCATTTCGTAGCGCGAAATCGCCAGGTGCAAGCGGGCGATGTATTCGGCGACCTTGTCGGTGACGAATTGCGCAAGGAGCGGGCGCGAACCTTCCAGCAGGTTTTTCCCCGACTCTTCGATGGCATCGATGACATAGCGATGCAGCACCAGCTTCAGGCCCTCGTGGTCGGTGTTGCCGATCGGACTTTGAGTCTGTGCACCGAAGAGTTTTTCACCGCTCATTTGTGGCCTCGCAAGCGATTCAGCCAACTGATTTTGGGGGTTGCCAGCGTTTCAGAGTGCTTGGCCAGACGTTCGCCCAAGGTGCGCAAGCTTTGGGTCAGGACCTCGCGGGGAGCCAGGTCAAACAGGGTTACGCCCTGGTTTTTGGCGTTGAGCCGAACCTCTGGGCTGTAGGCCAGGACGGCGATGACTTCGAGGCCAAAGGTTTTGCCCAGGGTGTCGGCGTCCGGGGCGGAGTGGCGCAGGTAACGGTCGACCAGCAGTTGGGCGTGCTCAAGCTTCATGCCTTTTTCGCGCCACAGGTTGAGCACTGTGAGGTTGCGTCGGCAGTCGAGCACGCTCTGGTCGGTGTACCACAGTAATTTGTCGCAATGGCTGACGAAGGTGCGCAGGGCTTCGCTGTCAGGTTGGCCGGTGAGGTTCACCACGATGTGTTGAAAGTGTTGTCGCAAGGCGCTGAGCAACATGTACAGCTCGGCGGCGCTGGTGCGCTCCAGCGGTTCGTCATTGTTGGCGTAGGCGAGGATTCGCAGCCCGGCTTCGGCGCTGGTGAAGGCGCTGTCGATCAGCGTCGCATCAAGGCGCCGCAGATGCCGCAATGCATCACCAAAATGGAACGAGCTCTCCAGGCCTAACAACGCCAGGCTGTCACCACGGGGCAGGCCGAGGTCGAGCAGCAAGGTGTGCTGGCCACTCTTCTGGATCACCAGGGCCAGGTGTCCGGCGAGCAGAGCGCCGTCGGCGTTGCTTTGGGTGCCGAAGAGCACTGTCAGGCCACCCATTTGGGTAGTGGTTGCGACAGGCGGCAGACGTTTGCTCAGGCGTCGTACCAGGCCCGAAACTTCGCTGGCGCGTGAGCCGTAGGCAACAAAATCCCGGGCCCCGGCGCGCATGGCATTGAGCACCAGCTGATTGTCCATGCCGTCGCCCAGCGCGACGATGGCCAGCATCGGTTTGGCTGCCAGCGCGCCTTCGATCAACGCGCTCTGGGCCACTACATGGTCGCGGTCGAGGCCGATGAACACCAGGCTGGCGAAGGTCACGTCGACCAGCGCGAGCAGTTCATCGAGGCTGCCGCCACCGGCGCTGACCACTTGGCCCAAGGGCGCCAGTGCGCCTTGCAACCATTCAAGGTCAGTGCTGTTGCGAGTAATCGCAAGGAACGTCTGGCTCAGGTTCTGGCTCATGGTGAGAGTCCGATGCGTGTGTCGAAGTTGCCGTTTTTGAGGCCATGCACCCTTGCGCAATCAAGGGGTTTGTTGGGTGACCTGATTGCCGCGTATAACCTCGATGCCGCGCCGCGACACCTCTACCGTGCGGGTGTGGACGATGGTTTTCGGTGCAATGCCCTGGGCCAGTTGATTGAACTGGAATAGCTGACTGTTGGCGCTACTCAGGCGGGTGGATGAGTCGCTTTCACCGGCCCAGTATTTGGCCAGGAGCTGTTCTTCGCTGCTGCGTACGGCCAGGCGCAAGGTGCCGACCTGAGTCGCCAGCATCATTCGGCTGAGAAGCTGTTCGGGTACCGCCAGCACGACGCTGCGGGCCGCGATGCGGCGTTGATCCTGTTTGAGTTTTTCGTCGGTGCTGGCGGTGGGGGAGGCGGGTTTGCCTTCGTTGGTCAAGCCAAATTGTTCGCCAACGCCGAGTACACGCATGGCCGGAATGACGATTTGCGCCGAGTGCTGCGTATTGATGGCGTCCTGACGCAAGAACAACAGCACGTCGACGTAATCCCCCGGGATCAGTTGTCCGGCAGCGCCAATGACTTCGTCTACCGCCACCGCCAGCGCGCGTTCATCGCTGTGGATCATTCGTGCCAGCGCGCCGCCGGCCTCGAAACTCTCGTTGCTTAGCCAAGTGCCCGCGCTCAGGCGCCGCCAGGGTGTGCGGCCAACGGCCTGGTCCAGGCTGTTCAAGCTGCCGACGGGGGCGCTGCGGAGTTTTTCCAGGGTCAGGTCGGCGGCGGTGAGGGGGGTAAACGGCAGGACATCATGCACCAGAACGACGACGGCCTGGCGGGTCTGGTCTTCGGCGCTAGCAACGGTTTTTTCCAGCGCAACGGTGACAGGGGGGGTGACGGGTTCGATTGCTAGCGGTTGCCGGCTCAGCACCAACCCCCAGTACCCGACAATGACGGCTGCGACTAACAGTAGTCCAGCCAGACCCATAGTGACGCGGCTGTTCATGACGGCTCTCCCTTTCCTGCTGCACCATCGGCTCGTGACGTTCAACGAGTTGATTCGCAATCAGGCAGCTATGAACATGCAACTAATTCGCTATTTGAAAGTAGCGCAGCTAAATCAAAACGCCATCACCGGTCAAAAAAATAACTCACAACCGCATGACATTTCGGTTAATCCCCAGTCGTCACCATTCCGGTTAATACTTTGTGATTAATCGCTTATTACAGTTGCTGGCGCGGGGTTTGTTGGCAATGATCCGATGGCAAAGCGCAATCATGTTGTGCACCCGCTACATGTGCGTCCTCGGCGCATAAGGAGAAGTCGTATGTTCCTTAAATTCGTGCGGTATCTGTATATCCGCCTCCAGTTGTTCATGACCAGGACCGAGGGCGCTTCAGCCATTGAATATGCGTTGATTGTCGCGATGGTGGCGTTGATCGTCGTAGCCTTTATCCCAAATATGGGCAAGTCGGTTCATGACACTTTCAACAAAGTCATTACTGCACTGGGGGGGACGGTTGTGGCCTGACCAGTGGGGCCGCGCGCGAACCCGATTGTTTACTCAGTGACAGGAGTCGCACATGAACGCTTCTTCAACTGCGCGCCAACAGTTGCTTTTGGTGGACGACGAAGAAGACGCCCTGTTGGAACTTGCGGAATTGCTGGAGGGCGAGGGCTTTTGTTGCTACACCGCAACCTCGGTCAAACTCGCGTTGCAGCATCTGACTCGTCACCCCGATATCGCGTTGGTCATCACCGATCTGTGCATGCCCGAAGAGAGTGGCATGTCATTGATCCGCCGTTTGCGTGAACACACATCCCGACAGCACTTGCCGGTGATCGTGACCTCCGGCCATGCCGACATGGACGACGTCAGCGACATGCTGCGCTTGCAGGTGCTGGACCTGTTTCGCAAACCGATCTATCACGTTCGCCTTCTGGAGACCCTGGACAACCTGTTCCCGCAATCGAAGATGCACCGTGTCAGTCCTTAGAACCTTCAGAGTGTTCTACATCTTGCAGGAGAAGTCGTATGTTCCTTCATTTTGTGCAGTATCTGTCCATTCGATTCCAGCTGTTCATGAGCCGGACCGAGGGTGCTTCGGCGATTGAGTACGCGCTGATCGTTGCGATGGTGGCCCTGGTAGTTGTTTCCTTTATCGCGCCGCTAGGGGATTCGGTGAAAGCCACCTTCAACAAGGTCGTCGGTGCATTGGGCGGCGTGCAGGTCACTTGACCCATTGAAAAAACTGACGTCATTCATTTGGCATTTTTTGGTGGTGTCTAAATGATGGCACCTGTATATTGCCCGCGCCTGAACCAGCCCCCGCTGGTTGGCCGGTATGGATGCCTGAAAGAAGCTGGGCGCGCCTGCTGAAAAACGCGTCTTCCATAGGCTTCTGAAGGGAACCTGCATTGAACACCTCTTGCCTGCGCCGCTCGTTGTTGGCGCTTTCCGTGGCTGCTGCCGCGATTCATACCCCTGTTATTGCCGCACCTTTGAACCTGATCAACGACGGCTCGATCACGGCCTACGGTGACGGGGCTTTTGGCATCAAGGATCAGGGCGGTGTTGTGACCAACAACGTCCTGAATTCGGGCAGTATCGCTGTCAGCGGAGTGAACGCGACCGGGATGGCACTGATCGGTACCCGCATCGGTAACAGTGTGATCAACCAGGGCACGATCACCGCCACGGGCGCCAACGCAGAAGCGTTGCGACTGGATGGTGCTACGTTCGCGCCGACCCCTGGTGTCAGATCGTTCAGCATTTACAACACTGGTCTGATCTCCGGCGAAAGCCTCGGTATTCATGTCAGCAACCAACCGGCCAGTGGCCGTTTCATGTCGATCGATCAACAGTATGGTTCGATCGAAGGCGGTAACGCGGCCATTCAGGTCGACGACGGAGAAGCCTATTTCTACTGGAATGGCGGTAACGTCAAAGGCAATCTAATGGGCCTTTCCGGCGTGAAGATCAATGGTGATGTGAACTTCGACGGTTCGACCATCCAGGCTGGCTACATCACGGTGGAAAAGGGCGAGCTGACGCTACAGCAGGCCCACACCACGATCATCGGCGAATTCGACATGGAAGAGCCGAGTTCGGTGTTGCATATGTTCCTGGGCAACGACACCAACCCCAATCTTCCGGTGCTCAAGGTCACCGGCCTGGCGGACATCGGCCCAGGTGCTCGTCTTGAGTTGAAGGCGCGCTCCGAAGACTTCCGTACGGCTAATGGCGGTACCCGTTATACCTTGATCAGCTCCGGCAAGCTGGAAGGCGGCGAAAACCTGACGGTTTCGTCTTCTTCGGCGTTGCTGGAAGTGAAGAGCTACGGCGTCGAGGGCAACGACGTGAAGGCATTGGTCGATGCCAAGGGTGAGGCCGTCGTGGGGCAAAACGTTCTGAATGCCGGTGGTTCCTCGAACGCCGCCAGTGCGGCAGCGCGTGTCTCGAATGGCTTGATGACCAAGCTGGATGAACATGATCCAGTGTTCCAGGCCTTCGCCAACGCCAGCAGCGACGCCGAACTGGCCAAACTGGCTGAAAAGCTCACTCCTGACGTCAGCGGCGGTGCGACCCAAGCTGCCGTCAGCGGACAGTCGTTGATCAACAGTGTGATCAACACGCGCTCCAGCAGTGCCCGCAGCGGTTTGTCCTCGGGTGATGTGTTGGCCGAAAAAGGCGTGTGGCTGCAAGCCTTGAACAGCGATGCCGATCAAGGCTCGCGCGGCGGTGTCGCCGGTTATAGCGCCAACAGTCAGGGTATTGCGGTGGGCGCTGACGGTCAGTTGAATGCCGACACCACGCTGGGTATCGCTTACAGCTACCTGAACAGCAACGTGACGTCCGACGCCGGGAGCAAGACCGATGTGATCGGTAACGCGCTGACGCTGTACGGCAACTGGACTCACGACAATTTCTTTGTCGACACCTCGCTGACCTATGGCTGGAATACCAACGAGTCCAAACGCTACATCGCCGGCACCCGTGCCAAGGGCGATTACGACAGTGATATCTTCGGCGTGAACGCGTTGGCCGGTTACACTTTGCGCTTCAATCAGCAGGTAGTGCTGGAGCCGCAGGTCGGCGCGCGCTATGCCAACGTAGCGATCGATGCGTACCGCGAGAAGGGCAGTTCGGCCGCGTTGAACGTCGGCAGCCAGCGTTATGAAGTGGGTGAGATGGGCCTCGGTGCACGCCTGGCCGCGGCCTTCGATGTCGGCGCCGGCAGCCTCCAACCCGAAGCCAAGGCCATGGCGTGGCACGACTTCATCGGTGACCAGGCCAACGCGACCTCGACCTTTGTGCTCGGCGGCACACCGTTCACCACCAGCGGTGCGAAACCTGCGCGTGACAGTTATGAACTGGGTCTGGGCGCCACCTACCGGATCGGTGCCTGGAGCGTGGGCGGTTCGTATGATTACCTGACCAAAGCCGACTTCAATGCAGACACCTTCACCGCCAAGGTTCGCTACGATTTCTGATTGATTGGCTGTCACCCAAGCGACCCGCCATGAGCGGGTCGTTTTGTTTCTGCGGCTCTACAACTGGTAGCTGAAACTGATGCTGTAACGCGTACGCCGATTGAAAGTGTCCAGTGCTTCATCGGACATCGCCTTGCCCGCTTCCAGGGCGATGTTGTAGTACCTGGCGTCACCGAAGCGCAGGCCGACGGCCACCGAGGACAGGTTACTGCCTTGTATCGGCAGGGTGTTGAACCAGGTTTTCGCGCGGTCCAGTACGACGTAGGGCTGCAGGATGCGCACCCAGTTACCGGCGCGATTGAAGCTGTAGTTGACTTCATAAGCCGCGCCCCAGCCCTTATCGCCGGAGGCCTGGTCGTCGGGGTAGCCACGACCGAAGTTCTGCCCGCCGAATACCGCACGCTCGCTGTCGGGCAGGGTGTCGTCGGTCCAGTACAGCGCGGCTGACAGCACACCTTGCCAGTTGTCGAAGAACTTGTTGCTTTGCACACCCGAGAGTCGCAGGCGGAAGAAGTCCAGGTCATAGGTCGGGTTGTTGGTGTTGGCACCCATGCCATTGATGCCCTGGTACACGCCGCCACTGATGATGCGCAGTTGTCGGTCATCGGCTTTGCGCCAGTCACCTTCGAAGGCCAGGGCGCGGATGTCGGTTTTTTCATCGACCGTAATCGGATAGCCAAGCACTTTGTAGCGGGTCATGTCGTCGACCGCATACAAGCGCGTGGTGAGCGTGAGCAGTTTGGTGGGTGAGGCAATCAGTGGATGGCTGAACCCAATGGAGTAGCGATCGTTTTCGCGGTGTGATTTGAGTTGCAGGCCGTTGTCCAGTTGCACAAGCGTCGCCGGGTCGGCGCGGTAGCGCGAACCGGACAACAGCAGTTGCGTGCCTTCGGCATTGAGGAACTGGTTGTAGTCCAGGCGGTAGTATTTTTCGTGGTCATCACCCGGTGGAAACAGACCGCTGAGGGTGATCTGCTCACCCATCGACGTTTGCGAGTTGCTGCTGACACCGAGCAAGGCTTTGGTGCCTTTGCGGTTGTCTTCGGTGGTGCTCAGGCTACTGGCGAACGGTTTGCGACTGGCCTGCGCGATCAAGTAGGTCGCGCCGTCGGTAGTGCCCGGTGGCGGCACTTGCGCTTGTACAGTGACGCCGGGAATGCGGCTCATCAAGGTGGTGTAGCGCTCGAAAGTCTTGCGCGTCAGCGGGCGTTCGGCCTGCAGCTTGGCCACCAGTTTGTCGAGCAGGCTCTTTACCCGACCGACATCGCCCTGCAATTGATAGTTCTTGATATAGCCCTCTACCAACACCACGCGCACCACGCCTTTATCGAAGGTTTGCTGTGGCAGGAACGCGTAGGACAGCAAATAACCATCCTCCTGATAGCGTCGGGTGATGCTGCGTGTCGCTTCGATCAGTTGCGCGAGGGTGGTTTCATGGCCAAGCAACGGTTGATAGACGGCCCCCAGTTCGCGCAATGGGTAAAGGGTCCCGCCTTCAATTTGCACGGTGCGCACGCTGACCTTGGTGCCCATCGTCAAGGGTTGTGCCGAGGTGGCGGCAGGCTCCGGGACTTGCAGCTTTGGCGTGGCCGGACGGTAGGCATCGGCAGGCAGGTTGGGGACAGGCAGGTTGCGGGTGGTTTCGTTGCTATTGAGGAAAGCGGGGAGGGAGTCGGCATAAACACCAGAACAACAGCTGAGCAGCAACAAGCAAGTCAAAGCGCGCATAGAACACCCCATGATCAAAACCGCAGCATTGCGAAAAGATCTTCGATCAGCTGTTCCCGTCAGGTTCTGAGGACGTGATTCGGAGACAGCCGACGTCTTGCGCCAACATAGAAAAAGACGGAAGACCCATTTGAATCCTCCGTCTCCAACCAAGCGTAGGCGCTGTAGGAATGGCCGTCGAATCGGCCAGGTGCAATGACTACTTGGTACCCGTCAATGTGCCGGTCAAACTGCCCAGCACACCGAGCCCACTGGTAGTACCGCCAGAGGTCGTGCCGGTGAGCAGGTTGCTGACGGTAGTCCCTGCGGCGGTCACGGTATTGCTGACCGCAGTGACAACCGGGGTGGTGGCGGCAGCGGTGATGTTGGTGCCTGCGCCGCTGATGGCGACACCGCTGGTGACTGGATTCAACGCAGCACCGAGCGTTGCGCCAACTGCGGCCAGAGGCGCGGTCGGCGCCGTATTGGCGATACCCGTACCGCCCAGGAGCGTACCTGTTCCAGCCACCAGGTTACCCGCCGAGCCGCCCGTTACTGCGGCAGAGCTGATCGTTGGGTTGGTGCTGCCGGCGTTGAGTCCGCCAGCGACATTCACGACTGCACCGCCGACGGTTTCCAGCAGCCCGCTGCCCGTCAGACCACCCACTCCACCCGCCGTACCCGACGTGCTCGTCAGGCCACCGGCCGCGCCAGTGGTGGTTGCCGTGTTAGCCAGTGCGCCACCGATGATGTTGGTCAGCGGATTGCTGGTGCTCGAGGTGGCGACATTGCTGCCCAAACCACCGAGTGCGCCGCTGACGTTGTTGAGCAGACCATTGACCGGGGCGCTTAGCCCGGTGGCACTGGCGACCTTTCCTGTCAGTCCTTCAGCCAATGTGACCACCGGAACCAGCGTGTTGGTGCCCACACCATTGCTCAACGAACCCAGCGGACCACTGCTGGTCACGGTGCTCAAGGTGTTGCCGAGCATGGAAACGCTATTGCCTACCCCACCCACCACGGGAGCAACCTGAGTGATCAGGCCGCCGACCAGCGGAATGCTTTGAGTGGTTGTCGACAGTTTGCCGCTCAGATCCGTCACGCCGTTGCCGACGTCAGTCACGACATTACCGACCACGGCTGTGGTTTTACTCACCGCCAGTGGATTCGAGCCCAGTGTCCCGAGGCCGCTGCTCAGGCCTCCGCCCAAGCTATCGACCACATTGCCCGTCGTATTGACGGCACTTTGAAGGACGCCGCCGACTACCGGAAGGGGGGCGACGGCAGTGCCGAGATCGCTCACGCCAGCACCTACACCGCTGATGGTATTGCCCAGATCGGAAACCAGCGTACTGGTTGTCAGGGCAGGGCTGGTGGTGCCGCCACCGGTTCCGCCAGTCCCGCCGCCTGTTCCTGTCGTGCCGCCGGTAGTGCCACCGGTTCCGCCTGTTCCTGCCGTGCCGCCGGTAGTGCCACCGGTTCCGCCAGTACCTGCCGTGCCGCCGGTAGTGCCACCGGTTCCGCCTGTTCCTGCCGTGCCGCCGGTAGTGCCACCGGTTCCGCCAGTACCCGCCGTACCGCCACCACTGCCGTCCGTACCACCGCTGCTACCCGAACCACTGGAGCCGCCTGCACCTGCGGCACCCGCGGCGCTATCAGGTGATGAGCTGCCGGGACTGCTGTGATGACCGCCACCGCCGCTGCTGCAACCGGTCAGGCTGAGACTCAGGACCAACGCCAATGCAGTACTGGTTTTCAACAAAACGTGAGAGCTCATGAGTAAGTTTCCTTGCACCTGTCACAACGATCACTGTTTTCGATGGCCTGCCAGTTCTGTTGCTGGCAATGCCTCGTCCGTTGCTTATCTATCTAATGCAGGTGCTGTTTCATGCCATTCTCAACTTGGTATTAACCACTTATATATCGCGGATCGGGTTGTACTTGAGGGCTAATACCAACGGTATGAAAGGGTGCGCTTTCTTATAATAAAACCCTTATAAATCAATGAGCGGTGTTTTCTTGAAAGCCGTGAGGCACTTCGAAAAACTTAAGTTATATATATACAATTAACCAGGGGCGATCAGGCGTGGCTGCACGCAAATGTCGCCCACGGTTCATCCGAGGGCGGCGTATACTGCGCGCCTCATTTACTCAGTGGAGAACAGCATGCCGGCCCCCGTCTGGTGGTTGCTTTGCCTGCCTTTTGTCGCGGGTGCGTTTTTGCCCTTGCAGGCCGGTATCAATGGCCAATTGGCCAAACAGGTGTCGAGCGTACTGGCCGCCGCGCTGATTTCGTTTTTTGTCGGCACCGTGGCGTTGTTGCTGCTGGTCGTGATGCAGCGCGAAACCCCGGCATTGGAGACCCTCAAAAGCCTGACCTGGTGGCACTGGAGCGGTGGTCTGCTCGGCGCATTTTTTATTACCACGGCGGCTTTCGCCGGACCGCGCATCGGCGCCATGCTGTTCATGGCACTGGTGCTGGCCGGGCAACTGGGGATGGCGATGACCCTGGATCATTTCGGCTGGGCCGGGTTTCGCGAAGCACCCGTCAGCGCCGGCAAAATTGCCGGGCTGGTGTTGATCATGGCGGGTGTGTTCTTTATCAGGCGCGGCTGATTCGGCGCGGCTGAGCCGTTTCAGGCAAGCGGTCGCCAGGTGCCGGACATGTGTTCCAGATCCCCGGCGCCGATCACCTTGAAGTCACCGCTTGAGCCGGCAACGCTGGTCAGCAAGCAGACCTCGCTGGGCAAGCGCACGGGCTTCTTGAACTGCACGGCAATCTCGATGTTCGACGTCGGCAGATGCCCGCTCAGGGCCGCGAGGGTGCGCGCCTTGATCCACAAACCGTGGGCGATGGCCCGGGGGAAACCGAAGAGTCTGGCGCTGGGAGCGCTCAGGTGAATCGGGTTGTAGTCACCGGAAACCCTGGCGTAGCGCCGGCCAATCTCACTGGGCGCCCACCAGCGGGTGACCTCGTTCATGGTCAGGGCAGAATCCGTCGACGGCTCAATTGCTTCGCCGGGAAGCTTCACGCCTTTGCAGAGCATCTGGCTTTCGGCTTCCCAGAGCGGCCCGAGTGCGTCGTCAATCGTGGTGATCAACTCAAACACCGCGCCCTTGGCGTGGGGTTGCAGGTTCTGCACCCGCACGCTTACCCGCACTCGAGCGACTGCGCCCAAGGGGCGCAGAATACGGATGCGATTGGCCAGGTGAACCAGCCCCAGCAGCGGAAACGGAAACGTCCTGGCTGTGAGCAATTGCATCTGCAGGGCGAACGCCAGCACATGAGGATAGGTCGGTGGCAACAGGCCGTTATCGGTAAACCCGCACACCTTGCGATAGGCTGCCAAACGCTTGAGGTCAACGTTGACCCAGCAACGAAAGCCATCCTCGGGCAGGGTGGTGCCGGTGATCTTGCGCCGCGTCGCCGCCCGCCAATACAACTCGGGCAAGTACGGTGTAGTGCTCTGTGAATGCCAATCTGTTTCCATGTTCAGGCCCCCAAGACACTTTGCCCACACACCCGCAGCGCTTGCCCGCTGACCGCTCCGCTGCCGGGTTGGGCCAGCCAGGCGACGGCTTCAGCAACGTCTTGCGGCAGTCCGCCTTGGCCCAGTGAACTCATGCGTCGCCCCGCCTCACGCAAGGTAAATGGAATCTGCGCGGTCATTCGGGTTTCGATAAAGCCAGGGGCGACGGCGTTGATGCTGATTCCGCGCGCTGCCAACAGTGGCGCCCAGGCCTGCGCCAGACCGATCAGTCCGGCCTTGCTCGCGGCGTAATTGGCTTGCCCGCGATTGCCGGCGATGCCGCTGATCGACGCCAGCAGAATCACCCGAGCGTTATCGTGCAGGGCGCCGCCGTCGAGCAGCGCTTTGGTCAATACTTGCGGTGCATTCAGGTTCACTGCAAGCACCGCATCCCAGAATTCCGGTGTCATGTTGGCCAGGGTTTTATCGCGGGTGATGCCCGCGTTATGAACCACAATGTCGATGCCGTTCGGTAATTGCTCGATCAATTGCGCAGCGGCGTCTTCGGCGCAGATATCGAGGGTGATGCTGTGGCCGCCGAGGCGGGCGGCGAGGGCATCGAGATCGGTCTTGGCCGGTGGTACGTCGAGCAGCATCACCTGCGCCCCGTCGCGGGCCAGGGTTTCGGCGATCGATGCGCCGATCCCGCGAGCGGCGCCCGTGACCAGCGCCGTGCGCCCCGCCAACGGGCGAGTCCAGTCCTGGACCTGAGTGTCGCAAGCGTTCAGCCGCACAACCTGTCCCGAGACATAAGCACTCTTTGGCGAGAGGAAAAACCGCAGCGCCCCTTCGAGTTGGCCTTCAGCTCCGGCCCCCACATACAGCAACTGCAAGGTGCCGCCACTACGCAACTCTTTGGCCAGCGAGCGACTGAAGCCTTCGAGTGCACGTTGGGCACTGGCGGCGAACGGGTCACTCAAGGTTTCCGGTGCGCGCCCGAAAATCACCAGATGGGCGCTGTGCTCGAGGTTTTTCATTAACGGTTGAAAGAACTCACGCAGCTGCTTGAGTTGCCCGGTCTGCATCAGGTCACTGGCGTCGAACACCACGGCCTTGAGCTTGGGACCGTGGCCCGGAATCCACGCCTGGGCCAGCGAGGGTTCGGGGCCGTAGCTGTAAATCTGCTCGGTGAGTTTGTTGGCGAACGCGCTGACGTTCTGTGACAGCGGGCCGCCACCGATCAACAGCGCGCCATTGACGGGCCGTAGGCGACCGGCCTCCCAGCGTTCCAGACGAACCGGCGACGGCAGGCCAAGGGCCCCGACCAGGCGGTGGCCGAGGGCCGAATTGGCGAAGTCGATATAACGGTCAGACATGGAAGGCTCTCCGGCAGTGGGGGTTCAAGGTGTGGACCATGAATCGCGATCAGTCGTTCGACCCACGAGATAAGGCCTACGCTTGTGGGTTATGCCTTTCACAGAATAGGAGCTTTTCATGACTCAGTTGCGCCGCGTTGCGATCATCGGCGGTAATCGCATTCCTTTTGCTCGCTCCAACGGGCCGTATGCCACTGCCAGTAATCAGTCAATGCTGACGGCGGCGCTCGAAGGCTTGATCGAACGCTACAACCTGCATGGCCTGCGCATGGGCGAAGTGGTGGCGGGGGCGGTACTCAAGCTTTCCCGGGACCTCAACTTGACCCGCGAATGTGTGCTCGGCTCGCGACTGTCACCGACCACCCCGGCCTATGACATTCAGCAGGCCTGCGGCAGCGGGCTGGAAGCGGCGTTGCTGGTGGCGAACAAGATTGCCCTGGGGCAGATCGACTGCGGCATTGCCGGTGGTGTCGACACCACATCGGATGTGCCGATCAGTGTCAGCGACGGCTTGCGCAAGATTCTGCTGCAAGCCAATCGTGCCAAGAGCACCGGCGACAAGCTGAAAACTTTCCTGCAATTGCGTCCCCGGCATTTGATCCCCGAGTTTCCGCGCAACGGCGAGCCGCGCACGGGGTTATCGATGGGGCAGCATTGCGAGTTGATGGCGCAGACCTGGAACATTCCCCGTGCCGAGCAGGATCAACTGGCGCTGGAAAGCCACCAGAAAATGGCCGCGGCCTACGCCGAAGGCTGGCAGAACGATCTGATGACCCCGTTCCTCGGCCTGACCCGCGACAACAACCTGCGCCCGGACGTGACACTGGAAAAACTCGCGTCATTGAAACAGGCATTCGACAAGAGCGACAAAGGCACGCTCACCGCCGGCAACTCGACACCGCTGACCGATGGCGCGTCGCTGGTGCTGCTCGGCAGTGAGGAGTGGGCGAAAGAGCGCGGCCTGCCGATCCTCGCTTACTGGCGCGACGGCGAAGCGGCAGCGGTGGATTTCGTCAACGGCGCCGAAGGATTGCTGATGGCGCCGGTCTACGCCGTGCCGCGTTTGCTGGCACGCAACGGCCTGACCTTGCAGGACTTCGACTACTACGAAATCCACGAAGCCTTCGCCGCGCAAGTGCTCTGCACCTTGAAGGCCTGGGAAGACCCGGATTACTGCAAAAACCGGCTCGGCCTCGATGCCGCGCTAGGCTCGATCGACCGCAGCCGACTCAACGTCAAAGGCAGTTCACTGGCCGCCGGGCATCCGTTTGCCGCGACCGGTGGGCGCATCGTCGCCAACCTTGCCAAGCTGCTCGACGCCGCCGGGAAGGGGCGCGGATTGATCTCGATCTGCGCCGCCGGAGGTCAGGGAGTGACCGCCATTATTGAGCGCTGAGAACCGCAGTGTTTTGTTGTTCGGCCAATACCCGATTGCGGTTGGCATAACGCTCGGCCATCACCGAGCAGACGATCAACTGCAGCGGGTGATAGATCATGATCGGCAACAGGATCAGACCGAGCCCCGGGTTGGCACCGAAGATCAGCGCGGCCATCGGTGCACCGGCGGCCAGGGATTTTTTACTGGCGCAGAACACTGCAGCGATCTCATCGGCGGGGCTGAACTTCAGGGCACGGGCGGTGCGGGTGGTCATCCACAGAATGATCGCCAGCAGCATGGCACTGCCGAGCAATGCGCTGAGAATCACCGTATTGCCCTGTTGCTGCCACATCCCGGAAACCATCGAGTTGCAGAACGCCGCGTAGACCAGCAGCAGGATCACCAGTTTGTCGACGATGTTGGTGTAGCGCTTGTGGCGACTGAAAAACTTGCCGAACGGCGGCCGCAGCAACTGACCCAGTACCAGCGGCAACAGCAACATGGCACAGAGATCGAGCAGGGTTGAACCCAGGTCGATGCCGCCAGCGCCGCTGCCCACCACCAGGCTCACCAGTAATGGCGTGAGGAAAATTCCCAGTACGCTGGACAGGCTCGCGTTGAGAATCGCCGCCGGCACGTTGCCACCGGCGCTGCCGGTCAAGGCCACGGAAGAGGAAATGGTCGAGGGCAGGGCGCACAGGTAGAAGAACCCGAGCATCAGCAGCGACGGAATGTGTGAGCCCAGCAGCTTGTCGCTTATCAGCCATATCAGCGGGAACACCAGAAAGGTGAAGCCCTGGACCATCAGGTGCAGGCGCCAGTTTTTCAAACCGTGGCGGATTTGCTCGCTCGACAGGTTGACCCCGTGCAGGAAGAACACCAGGAACACGCCAATGTTGATCACCCACTCAGCATGCATCGCGCCCCCCGTTGCACCGAAGTGCGGGAAGACCCAGGACAGC
Organism: Pseudomonas sp. GW822-FHT04C11; assembly: GCF_058800905.1. Lineage (NCBI taxonomy): Bacteria > Pseudomonadati > Pseudomonadota > Gammaproteobacteria > Pseudomonadales > Pseudomonadaceae > Pseudomonas > Pseudomonas sp. GW822-FHT04C11. The sequence goes on from NZ_JBXAMS010000001.1 coordinate 463,219, forward strand.
AGCGTGGCGATCAGCATCCCGCACAGGAACCAGTCGGTGACCACGCGTTTGAGGTGTTTGAAGGCATGCATAACGGGCACCGAAGGCATTGTCAGAAGGGATGACCTAGCCTAAGGTCAAGACTTTCGCCCGTCTTGCGACATAAGGCCAACCAATGCCGGCTAACGGACAAATTTCCCTTGAACGGACCATCCCGACCCTGACAGCGTTGCCGCGCCCGCTATATGCCCGTGCGGAAAGCCTCAGCGCCGGCTCGTGGACGCCACCTCATCGCCACGATTGGGTGCAGTTTTCCTACGCCATCAGTGGTGTGCTCGGCGTACACACCGCCGAGGGCAGTTTCTTTGCGCCGCCGCAGTGGGGGATCTGGATTCCGGCTGATCTGGAGCACCAGGTGGTGACCTCGATGCGCGCGGAAATGCGCAGCCTCTATGTACGGCGCGAGGCATGCGCCTGGGCGGACGAGCGTTGTCGGGTGCTGGAAGTCACGCCGCTGGCGCGTGAGCTGATCAAGAGTTTTTGCCTGTTGCCGGTGGACTACCCAGAGGGTGACAGCCGTGAAGCACGCCTGGTCGAGGTGCTGCTGGATCAGCTGGCGAGCCTGCCGGAAGTCGGTTTCTCTCTGCCGTTGCCACGTCACCCGCGTTTGCTTGGGTTGTGTAACGAACTGATCGAAAGCCCTGAACAGAACGTGACGTTGCATGAATGGGCCGAACGATTGGGGACGTCGGAGAAAACCTTGATGCGCCTGTTCCAGCGTGAAACCGGATTGAGTTTCCGCAGCTGGCGCCAGCGCATGCGGCTGTTGTCGTCATTGAGTTTGCTGGAAGACGGTAACAGCGTGACCACGGCGGCGCTGTCCAGCGGTTATGACTCGACGTCGGCGTTTATTGCCGCGTTCAAAAGCCTGTTCGGGTTTACCCCGGGAGAGTTGTTCAAACAGTAATTGTGGCGAGGGAGCTTGCTCCCGCCGGCCGGTCCGCACTCGGGCGAAGCAGTCGTAATCCAGAAAATGTGGTCTACCTGATAGACCGCGTTGACTGAATGGGGACCGCTTCGCGCTCCAGCGGGAGCAAGCTCCCTCGCCACAGGGGGCAGTGTCTGCTGGGGCGATCGAGGTGATTAAGTACGGAACCGTCGCACCAGCCCGTCCAGCTCATTCGACAACCCCGCCAGACTCTGGGAGTCGAGCCGTGCCGAGTTGGCCAGTTCGGCCACCAACTGCGCATCGCCATGGATCTGGCTGATGTGTCGGTTGATGTCTTCGGCGACCTGATGCTGTTCTTCGGCGGCGGTGGCGATCTGGGTGTTCATGTCGCGGATCACATCCACCGATTCGCGAATCTGCCCGAAACTGTTGCGCGCTTCGCCGATCCGGCTGACCGACTGTTGCGACACCTCGAGGCTGGCGTGCATTTGCTGGGTGACCTGGCTGGTGCGCTTGGCCAGGTTGCCGAGCAGTCCGTCGATTTCCGCGGTGGAATCGGCCGTGCGTTTGGCCAGTGCGCGAACCTCATCGGCCACCACCGCAAAACCACGACCCTGCTCGCCAGCGCGAGCCGCTTCGATCGCAGCGTTCAGTGCCAGCAGGTTGGTTTGCTCGGCGATGGAGCGAATGGTGCCGAGGATTGACTGAATGTCATTGCTGTCGCGTTCCAGCTGCTGCATCGACTGCGCCGATTGTTCGATTTCCTGGCTCAACTTGTCGACGCTGTGCACGGCGGCATCGATCTGTTGCTGACCTTCGCGGGCCTGACGCTGGCCGCTGTCGGCCGACTCGGCGGCCTGGCTGCAGGAGCGCGCGACTTCGTTGGCGGTGGCGACCATCTCGTGGAACGCCGTGGACACCATGTCCACCGCTTCACGTTGGCGCCCGGCGGCGTCGGCCATGTCGCTGGAGACCTGGGTCGCGCTTTGCGAGTTGGCAAGAATTTTGGTCGCAGCGCCGCCGATGTGCTGGATCAGGCTGCGAATCGCGGCGAGGAACTGGTTGAACCAGTTGGCCAGTTGCGCGGTTTCGTCGCTGCCACGGATCTGCAGGTTCTGGGTCAAGTCACCTTGACCTTGGGCGATGCCTTCCAGACCGCTGGCGACGCTGCGGATCGGCCGCACGATGAGGCTGGCGAAACTGGCGCCGACCACGGCGAAGAATACCGCCAGTACGGCGGCGATGATCGCGATCAGCCAAGTCAGCGCAGTGGCAGAGCTCATCACGTCGGTTTGCTTGATCAGGCCGATGAAGGTCCAGCCCAGTTGCTCCGACGGCCAGACGTTGGCCATGTAGCGCTCGCCGTTCAACTCGACTTCGACCAGGCCTTTGCCAGCCTTGGCCAGTTGCGCGTAACCGTCGCCCAGGCTGCCCAGCGCTTTGAAGTTGTGCTCTGGCTGTTTCGGGTCGACCAGCACCGTGCCGTTGTTTTCCATCAGCATCAGGTAGCCGGTTTCACCGAGCTTGATCTGTTTGACGATCTCGGTGAGCTGCTTGAGCGTCACGTCGATGCTGACCACGCCGCCATTGGCGCCGAGCTTATTGTCGAGGGTGCGCACGGTACTGACGTAAGTCGCATCATCCTGAGCCCAGTAATAAGCCTCGGTGCGAAACGGTTTGCCCGGTTTGGCTTGCGCTGCCTTGTACCAGGGACGTTGGCGCGGGTCGTAATTGGCCAGTTTCGGGTCATCGGGCCAGGACACGTAACCCCCGGCACTGGTGCCGACGATGGCGTACGCGTACGACGGATGACTGGCGCCCAGGTCTTGCAGCAAGGCAAACACCTGCTTGTCCATCTCGCCTTGCGGAATTTCCGTCGCATTGGCGCTCATGTAGGTTTTGAGACTGGCGTCGGTGTTTTTGATCAGCGGCTGGGAGGCCAGGTAGTTGACGTTCTGGCTGATGCCGTCGAAGAACAGTTGCATGGCGTTGCTGACCTGGCGGATCTCTCGACCGCTGCCGTCGACAAAGTTATCTTTGGCATCGCTGCGCAGGTTCATGACCACCAGGGTGGCGACCAGCACAACCGGCAAGCAGGCGATGATTGCAAACGCCCACGTCAGTTTTTGTTTGATGTTCATCCGCGCTCCAGTTTTTTTCTTATTAAGCCCACGTAGTGCTGACGCCCCGCGGATTGTCGGACAAACTCCTTTCTCTTTGATGACTTCGGCCGCCAGAGGCGGAAATTGAGGACTATTGGTAAAAATCCTACAAGGAGTGGCTTGTCTGATCTCAGACGCTGTCGCAAATGCCTGCTGATCCAGTCGCCAACGTGCGGCTGACTCTCGGCTATGATCTTCGTCGCTCAACAGGGTTTACCTGATTAATCTGGCACATTGGGTGCATCTGCAACGTTCATAGGTCGGCAACCCCTCCCCGACGGGAGAGGATTGCCGTATAACGAGTGACATTCGCGTGTTTGGTAATAAAGGACCCACAATAAAAGCTGATGAAGACTCCAAAACGCATTGAACCGCTGATCGAGGACGGTCTGGTTGACGAGGTGCTGCGCCCACTCATGAGTGGTAAAGAAGCAGCTGTTTATGTGGTGCGCTGCGGCAACGAGTTACGTTGCGCCAAGGTTTACAAGGAGGCGAATAAACGAAGTTTTCGTCAGGCGGCCGAGTATCAGGAAGGTCGCAAGGTCCGTAACAGCCGTCAGGCTCGCGCGATGGCCAAGGGCTCCAAGTTCGGTCGTAAAGAAACCGAAGACGCCTGGCAGAACGCCGAGGTTGCGGCATTGTTCCGTTTGGCCAGTGCCGGGGTGCGAGTCCCCAAGCCGTTCGACTTCCTGGAAGGCGTGCTGCTGATGGAACTGGTGGCGGACGAGTACGGCGATGCCGCGCCGCGTCTCAATGACGTGGTGCTGGAAGCGGATCAGGCGCGTGAATACCACGCCTTCCTGATTTCACAGATCGTGCTGATGCTGTGTACCGGTCTGGTGCACGGTGACCTGTCCGAGTTCAACGTACTGCTGACCCCGGATGGTCCGGTGATCATCGACTTGCCCCAGGCAGTCGATGCTGCTGGCAACAACCACGCGTTCAGCATGCTGGAGCGCGACGTGGGCAACATGGCCTCGTACTTCGGGCGCTTTGCGCCGGAGTTGAAGCGGACCAAGTACGCCAAGGAAATGTGGGCCCTGTATGAAGCCGGCACCCTGCACCCGGCCAGCGTCCTGACCGGTGAGTTCGACGAGCCGGAAGAGCTGGCGGACGTGGGCGGCATCATGCGTGAGATCGAGGCCGCACGCCTTGACGAGGAGCGACGGCAAGCGGTTCGCGCCGCAGACGACGCCCCACCAGGTAAAACCGAAGAACCGCCTCCACCGTGGATGCAGTGATCGGTTGAATAAAAAATCCGGCTTCGGCCGGATTTTTTGTATTGAGCGAATGCAATCAACGCCGGGTCAGCAAGACCCCGGATTCCATGTGGTGCGTCCACGGGAACTGATCGAACATCGCACAGCGGGTGATGCGGTGGGTGTCGTGCAATTGGGCGATGTTGGCCGCCAGCGTTTCCGGATTGCACGAGATATACAGAATGTTCTCGAAGCGTCGGGTCAGCTCGCACGTGTCCGGGTCCATGCCGGCGCGCGGCGGGTCGACGAACACGCTACCGAACTCGTAGCTCTTCAGATCAATGCCGTGCAAACGGCGGAACGGGCGAACTTCATTCAGCGCTTCGGTCAGCTCTTCGGCAGACAGACGCACCAGGGTGACGTTATCCACAGCGTTTTCACTGAGGTTGCTCAGCGCCGCATTCACCGAGGTCTTGCTGATTTCGGTGGCCAGCACTTTGCGCACGCGGGTCGCCAGCGGCAGGGTGAAGTTGCCGTTACCGCAATACAACTCCAGCAAATCGTCGCAACGATCACCCAGAGCGTCGTAAGCCCAGTTGAGCATCTTCTGGTTCACCGTACCGTTCGGCTGGGTGAACGCGCCTTCCGGTTGGCGATAGCTGAAGGTGCGACCACCGACTTCAAGTTTCTCGACCACATAATCATGGCCGATCACTTCGCGTTTGCCCTTGGAGCGACCGATTACGCTGACGTTGAGGTCGGCGGCCAGTTTCGACGCGGCCGCGTGCCAATGCTCGTCCAGCGGGCGGTGATAACACAAGGTGATCATCGCATCGCCGGCCAGGGTGGTCAGGAACTCCACCTGAAACAGCTTGTGGCTCAGGGCGGCGCTGGCTTGCCAGGCGGCCTTGAGCTGCGGCATCAACTGGTTGATGCGCAGGCTTGCGATCGGGAACTCTTCGATCAGGATCGGCGTGCGTTTGTCTTCCTGGGAGAACATCGCGTAATGACGCTCGCCGGCTTCGCGCCACAAGCGGAATTCGGCGCGCAGGCGAAAGTTCGCCAGCGGTGAGTCGAACACTGCAGGTTCGGGTGCATCGAACGGCGCCAGCAGGTCACGCAAGCGCGTGGCCTTTTCTTCGAGCTGAGCCGTGTAAGCCTGGGAATCGAAAGTCATGCGTTGAACCAACCCAACTTGATCACGAACAGAATCGATAGAACCACCAACGCCGAGTTCAGCTCACGGCCACGGCCGGACAGCAACTTGATAGCGGTCCAGGAAATGAACCCGAACGCTATACCGTTGGCGATGGAGTAAGTGAATGGCATGGCCAGCGCGGTAACGACCACGGGCGCGGCGACGGTGATGTCGTCCCAGTCTATTTCCGCCAGGCCCGAGGTCATCAGTACGGCGACGAACAGCAAGGCCGGTGCAGTGGCGAAGGCCGGTACGCTGGCGGCCAGTGGTGCGAAGAACAACGCCAGCAGGAACAGAACGGCCACTACGACGGCTGTCAGGCCGGTACGACCGCCGGCACTGACGCCCGCTGCCGACTCGATGTAACTGGTGGTGGTCGAGGTGCCCAGCAGGGAACCGGCCATGGCCGCGGTGCTGTCGGCGATCAGCGCACGCCCCATTTTCGGCATGTGGCCGTCCTTGCCCATCAGGCCGGCGCGCTTGGCGACGCCGATCAGGGTGCCGGAGTTATCGAACAGGTCGACGAACAGGAAAGCGAAAATCACGCTGACCAGGCCGATGTCCAGCGCACCCTTGATGTCCAGTTGCAGGAAGGTCGGCGCCAGCGAAGGTGGCATCGCCATTACGCCGCCGAACGGTGTGAAGCCCAGGGCGATGGAAACGATGGTCACGGCCAGGATGCCGATCAGCACTGCACCGCGCACTTTCAGGGCTTCGAGGGCGACGATCAGCGCAAAACCCAGGGTCGCGAGGATCGGTGCCGGTTGTTTCAGGTCGCCGAGGCCAACCATGGTCGCCGGGTTGCTGACCACGATGCCGGCGTTGTGCAGGGCGATCAGCGCCAGGAACAGACCGATACCGGCGGCAATCGCCGAGCGCAAGGCCAGCGGGATGCTGTTGATGATCCATTCGCGGATGCGAAAGATCGACAACAGGAAAAACATGACCGCCGAGATGAACACCGCCCCCAGCGCCACTTGCCAGGTATGGCCCATGTGCAGGACAACGGTGTAGGTGAAGAAGGCGTTCAGGCCCATGCCTGGCGCCAGCGCGATCGGGTAGTTGGCGATCAGGCCCATCACCGTCGAGCCAATGGCCGCTGCCAGGCACGTCGCGACAAACACCGCGCCCTTGTCCATGCCGGTCTCGCCGAGGATGCTCGGGTTGACGAACAGAATGTAGGCCATGGCCAAAAAGGTGGTGATACCGGCAAGAATCTCGGTACGCACGTTGGTGTTGTGTGCCTTGAGTTGAAACAGCCTTTCCAGCATGCCTGCTCCTCGTGGCGCACCCGGCGCCGTGAATGTATCGACTTCAACAGCAAAGCACAGGCCGTGCCAGGCGCCTGAGTATTTTCTGTCGGTCGGAAAAAGCCGCGCATCATACCAGCAGCGTGCGGCTATGGCTGCCTAATGGCGTTGATCGTCGGCGATGTTTTGCAGTTTGAGGGAGTGGGGCATACTGCGCGCTGGTTTTGGGAGTGGATATGTCTTCTATAAAGAACAGGATGATTCTGGCTTTTGGCTTGTCTGGTGCCATGCTGCTCGGTGCGCACACCGCACTGGCAGCGTCCGCACCACCGCTGAGCGAAGTCAAGGTGCTCAAGGTCCAGTCGACCTCCTGCGGCATTGAAGATATTGCGCCAGGGCAGGACAAGACGAAGTGCGATCACGCAGGCCCCAACATCAAGATCTACGTGCTGGAGATCGGCTACGGCCGCCTGCCGAATGCAACGCTGGACGGCTTTGAAGTCAATGGCGTGCGGGCGCCTGTCTGCGCCTATGGCAACGGCAATTTGACGGAATGCTCCGGGGTGGCCAGCAAAATCGTCGGCAACCTCTACACCTTTGATCTGGCGGGTAAGCAGGAAGGCACTTTCACCTTCAGCAATACCTCGATCAATGCACCGGGCAATAGGATGTCGACGCAGCTGTACATCAAGTAACTTTCACGGGGTAACAGCAGGCTCGAACATCTGTCGACAAAGCTGACTACGCTTTAAGGATCACCCTGTGGACGCAGACCATGACCTTTAGAGCCCTGATTACCCTTGCCGAAGGTATCGACGACCTGCAAGCCGTGACACTGATCGACGTGTTGCGCCGGGCGAAAGTCGAAGTGGTGGTGGCGAGCATCGAGTCACGGCGCATGCTCACCTGCGCCCGTGGCACCCGATTGACTGCCGACGCGATGCTGGTCGATGTGTTGGCGCAACCTTTCGACCTGGTCGTTTTGCCGGGTGGCGCCGTCGGCGCACAGCGCCTGGCGGCTCATCAACCCTTGTTACAGCTGGTCCAGGATCAATCCGCCGCCGGGCGCATGTTTGCCGGTATCGCCGAGTCGCCGGCGCTGGCGCTGCAAGCCTTTGGCGTATTGCGTCAGCGGCGCATGACCTGTCTGCCTGCGGCCAGTCATCAACTGCTCGGCTGCACATTCGTCGATCAACCCGTGGTCATCGACGGCAACTGCATCACCGCTCAAGGTTCGAGCGCTGCCCTGGCGTTTGCCTTGGTGCTGGTTGAACGACTGTGTGGCAAAGCCGTCAGGGCTGCGGTGGCGGGGGAGTTGCTGGCGTAGCGGCTTTCACGCCTGGGCGGCGAAACGCTCGATGGGGGGCTGTTCGCGGTGCTCGGCTTGCCAGAGATCGTAGTCAGTCTGAACGCCTAGCCAGGTTCTTGCCTTGCCGATACCGGCGCGCTCCAGCCGTACTGCCAGATCCGGGCTGATAGGGGCATGACCGTGAAGCACCCGCGAGAAATGCGGGCGGGCGTAGCCAAGCCGCTTGGCCAGCTCGGTGATACTGACGCCGAGTTCCGGCAACACATCCAGCAGAAGTGTTTCGCCAGGGTGTGGCGGGTTGTGCATAGGCATGTCCTGCCTCCTGTTCAGTGATAGTCCAGATAGTCGACCAGTTCGATGTCTGAACCGATAAAGCGAAAAATCAGCCGCCAGTTCCCGGAAACGTTCAGTGACCAATAGGTCTGAAGATCGCCCTTGAGCGGATGCAGGCGCCAACCGGGAAGGTCCAGGTCGCCCGGGCTCAGTGCACGATCCATGACGGCAACATGCGGGCCAGGCGTTTCGCATGATCGGTGCGGATCCCACGAGTCGAACCGGTTTCATAGAAGCCACGAAGGCCTTTGTGCTGAAAGGATTTGATCATGGCGTCAGTGTAAGGCGATACATTACACCTTATGCACTAACTATGTACCGCCCTGCGTCGCCTAAATGCTGCTTTGTTCACCTGGCAAACGCTCGGTACTTGCCTTCGTTTCATCTACCGGCACATGCATGCGGTCGCGTTGTGCCAGGGTCGGGAACAGTTTGATCCATGTCCCGGTGACCAGCAGCGTACCGATCCCGCCCATTACCACCGCCGGTACAGTGCCGAACCAGTGGGCAGTGAGTCCAGATTCGAATTCGCCCAACTGGTTCGAGGCACCGATGAACAAGCCGTTCACCGCGCTGACCCGGCCGCGCATTTCGTCCGGGGTTTCCAGTTGCACGAAGGACGCGCGGATCACCATGCTGATCATGTCGGCCGCGCCGAGCACCACCAGCACCGCCAGCGAGAACCAGAACGAGGTCGACAGACCGAAGGCGATCGTTGCGACGCCGAACACCCCGACGGCGGTGAACATGACGCGTCCGACGTTGCGCTCCACGGAAAACCGCGCCAGCCATAACGACATCAACAAGGCCCCGACCGCTGGCGCCGAGCGCAGCAGCCCGAGTCCCCAGGGGCCGGTCAGCAGGATGTCCTTGGCAAATACCGGCAGCAGCGCCGTGGCGCCCCCGAGCAATACCGCGAACAAATCCAGGGAGATCGCCCCAAGAATGTCCGGGCGGCTGCGAATGAAGCGAATCCCTGCAAGCAATGAATCCAGGGTCGCCTTGCCCTTGTTCAGCGGGGTTTGTCGTGCGGGCAGGTTGAGCATCAGGCTGCAGGCGATGAGGTACAAAATCACCGTCGGGCCATACACCCAGACGCTGCCGAAGGCATACAGCAAACCACCCAGCGCTGGCGCGACGATGGTTGCCGATTGCTGAGCCGACTGGGACGCGGCCACCGCGCGCGGAAACAGTGCACTGGGGACAATCGTCGGCAATAAGGCCTGGGTGGTCGGCATTTCGAATGAGCGGGCGGCGCCGAGCAGGAACGCGAGGATGAAGATCATCTCGCGGGTGACGTGGTCAGTGGCACTGCCAATCGCCAGGGCGAGCGCGATCATCGCCTGCACGGACTGGCAGATGGCCGCGACCTTGCGCCGGTCATAGCGGTCTGCCACATGCCCGGTGTGGAGCATGAACAACACCCGTGGCGCGAACTCCACGAGCCCGACCAGACCCAGGTCCAGCACGTTGCCGGTGAGTTGGTAGAGATTCCAGCCGATGGCCACGGTAAGCATCTGGAAACCGCTGGCGGTGAACACCCGCGCCAGCCAGAAGGCAATGAATGGGCGGTGATGGCGCAACAACAGCGGGGCTTGGGTCGGCATCGGCGGGTAGTTCTGAGCGAGGAAAAATCGAGATTATCACCAACTTGTAACCTGAAGTTGCGTGTGCGGAGAATTTAGTTAGCTAGACACCTATCCTGCAGCCCGCGTCCTGTCTTCGCCACAGCCAATACCGCAGCCCTGAACAGAACGGTGAGGCAACCTGTCACGCGGCAAAAGACCACACAGTCGGGCGCTGAAAATGGGACTACTCTTTCATCGTTACTTGATCCAGATCAAAACCCTTGGTGGATTTGCTCTGACGGCCAGATGGCCAGACTCCCTGCGTTGCGATGGTTGTAAAAAACAACGAATTTGAATTCGCCACACTCCATAACCGTGGGGGCGGTGGGTGCAGGCTCCCAGCCAGCAGCCGTATTACCAGACAGAGGAAGACTTATGTTCGGTTTGGAGGCACTTGATCTCGCCCGAATTCAGTTCGCGTTCACCATCTCGTTTCACATCCTGTTCCCGGCGATCACCATCGGCCTGGCGAGTTACCTGGCGGTGCTCGAAGGCTTGTGGCTGAAGACCCACAACGATACCTACCGTGATTTGTATCACTTCTGGTCGAAGATCTTTGCCGTCAACTTCGGCATGGGCGTGGTCTCCGGATTGGTCATGGCCTATCAGTTCGGCACCAACTGGAGCCGCTTCTCGGACTTTGCCGGTTCCGTCACCGGGCCGCTGCTGACCTATGAAGTGCTCACGGCGTTCTTCCTCGAAGCCGGTTTCCTCGGCGTCATGCTGTTTGGCTGGAACAGGGTCGGGCGCAAGCTGCACTTTTTTGCCACGGTCATGGTGGCTATTGGCACGCTGATCTCGACGTTCTGGATTCTGGCCTCCAACAGCTGGATGCAAACCCCGCAGGGCTACGAAATCGTTAACGGTCAGGTGATTCCGGTGGATTGGATCGCGGTGATCTTCAACCCGTCGTTCCCCTACCGCCTGATGCACATGGCTACGGCAGCATTCGTTGCCACTGCATTCTTCGTCGGCTCGTCGGCCGCCTGGCATCTGTTGCGCGGCCGTGATAATCCGGCGATTCGCACCATGCTGTCGATGGCCATGTGGATGGCCTTGATCGTTGCACCGATTCAGGCGGTGATCGGCGACTTCCACGGCCTCAACACGCTCAAGCATCAGCCGGCAAAAATCGCCGCGATTGAAGGTCACTGGGAAAACGTCGGCAATGAGCCGACCCCGCTGATCCTGTTCGGCTGGCCGGACATGAAAGCCGAGAAGACCAAATTCGCGGTAGAGATTCCGTACCTGGGCAGCCTGATCCTGACTCACTCGCTGGACAAACAGGTTCCGGCACTCAAGGAGTTCGCGCCTGAAGACCGGCCGAACTCGACCATTGTGTTCTGGTCGTTCCGGATCATGGTCGGGCTGGGCTTCCTGATGATCTTCACCGGTCTGTGGAGTCTGTGGCTGCGCAAGCGTGACAGGCTGTATTCGAACCGTGCGTTCCTCTACCTGGCGCTGTGGATGGGGCCATCGGGCCTGATCGCGATCCTTGCCGGTTGGTTCACCACTGAAATTGGTCGTCAGCCGTGGGTGGTGTACGGGCTGATGCGCACTGCCGATGCTTCATCCATGCACAGTTTCCTGCAGATGAGCATTACCCTGGCGCTGTTCGTCGTGGTGTATTTCTCGCTGTTCGGGGTCGGTCTGGGCTACATGATGCGCCTGGTGCGCAAAGGGCCGAAGATCAACGAAGGTGCCGAACCGAGCCACGGTGGTCCCGGGCAGCAACGTACTCCGGCCCGTCCGCTTTCCGCTGCCGATGAAGGCGACGAAAACGGCGACGCCAGCCTGAACAAGGGGAATTGAGTCATGGGTATTGATCTTCCGCTGATCTGGGCCGTGATCATCATCTTCGGGATCATGATGTACGTGGTCATGGATGGTTTTGACCTGGGAATCGGCATTCTCTTCCCCTTCATCAAGGGCCACCGTGACCGCGATGTGATGATGAACACTGTCGCGCCAGTCTGGGACGGTAACGAAACCTGGCTGGTATTGGGCGGCGCGGCGCTATTTGGCGCCTTCCCGCTGGCGTATTCGGTGGTGCTGTCGGCGCTGTACCTGCCGCTGATCCTGATGCTGATCGGCTTGATCTTCCGCGGTGTGGCGTTCGAGTTCCGCTTCAAGGCCAAGGACCACAAACGACACATCTGGGACAAGTGCTTCATCGGCGGCTCGCTGACGGCGACGTTCTTCCAGGGTGTGGCGCTGGGGGCGTTTATCGACGGCATTCCGGTGGTCAATCGGCAGTTCGCGGGCGGCACGCTGGACTGGCTGACACCGTTCTCGCTGTTCTGTGGCGTGGCGCTGATCGTCGCTTATGCGCTGCTCGGCTGCACCTGGCTGATCATGAAGACCGAAGGCAAGTTGCAAAAGCAAATGCACGACCTGGCCCGCCCGCTGGCGTTCGTGGTGTTGGCGGTGACTGGTATCGTCAGTATCTGGACCCCGCTGGCCCATGCCGAGATCGCTGCGCGCTGGTTCACCCTGCCGAACCTGTTCTGGTTCCTGCCAGTGCCAATCCTGGTGCTGGTGACGATGTACGGTTTACTGCGTGCTGTGGCGCGTAACGCTCATTACACACCGTTCCTGTTGACCCTGGTGCTGATTTTCCTCGGTTACAGCGGTCTGGGAATCAGCCTGTGGCCGAACATCGTGCCGCCGTCGATCTCGATCTGGGACGCCGCCGCACCGCCGCAAAGCCAGGGTTTCATGCTGGTCGGCACCCTGTTCATCATCCCGTTCATTCTGGGCTACACCTTCTGGAGCTACTACGTGTTCCGCGGCAAGGTGACCCATGACGACGGTTACCACTAGTCTGCGTGACCGCGGCTCGGGCCAGGTGCCCGAGCTGTCTGACAGGAGCATTCGACAATGGCTGGTAAACACTCTTTGCAGGAAATCGAACAGGCTGAAAAGAAGCCGCTCTGGCAGCGGCTTGGCTGGTTGGTAATGATCTGGACCGGCAGCGTACTGGCGCTATTTGTCGTAGCCAGCCTGATGCGCATGTTCATGAATGCTGCAGGCCTGACCACTCACTGATCGACCCGAACATCCCATCCCGTGCTTTGCGGCACGGATTTATAACCCTCCACTGGAGGGTTTTTTTTGCCTGGGCGTTGGCCGTTATTTGCGGGCATTGAGGATCACGAATTTGGGCGTTGCCGCAACCTGCTCGACACCCCGGAACAGACGCGCCAGTTTGCTGTGATAGCCCAGATGACGGTTGCCGACGATGTACAGCGCGCCGCCCACCACCAGGGCTTCGCGAGCTTGCTGGAACATCCGCCAGGCGAGGAAGTCCCCGACCACTTGTTGCTGGTGGAAAGGCGGATTGCACAGCACCACGTCCAGCGACTGCGGCTCCTGCCCGGCCAGACCATCGCCCGCGCGCACGATGACTTCGCGCGAACCGAGGGCGGCCCGCCAGTTTTCGGCAGCGGATTGCACGGCCATGAACGATTCGTCCACCAGCGTGTAGTGGGCTTGAGGGTTTTGCAGGGCACTGGCGATGGCCAAGACGCCGTTGCCGCAACCCAGGTCGGCGACCCGCGCGTTACCGAGGTTTTTCGGCAGGTGAGGGAGAAACGCCCGAGTGCCGATGTCCAGGCCTTCGCGACAGAACACGTTGGCGTGGTTGAGTAACTCGATTGCCGGATCGTCGAGTGTGTAGCGAGTCGGGTAGGGCGACTGCGCGGGTTGCCTGGCATCGGCTGTGGCAATCAGCAAGCGGGCTTTCTTGACCGCCAGCGACGCTTGCACCGGGCCGATGTAGCGCTCCAGCAGATCGCCGGCTGCCCGCGGCAGGTGTTTGACCATGGCCGCAGCAACCACTTGTGCGCCGGGTGCCAGCTGCGTTTGCAGGCGGATCAGTTGCTCTTCCAGCAACGCCAGGGTTTTGGGGACGCGGATCAGTACCCGATCGAACGGGCCGACCAGTGGCGCACTGGCCGGCAGCACTGACACAACATCAAAGGGAAGGCCATTGCGTACCAGGTTCTTTTCCAATGCCTGGGCTGCGAGAAACGAATCACCGCTACTGGTGACTTGAACCTTGCCGGCAAGGCTCGCCGCCAGTGCACCAAAGCTGTCATTGAGCACCAGAACCCGGGTATCAGCATTCGGCTGCTGTTCGGCCAGAAAATTAAGCAGATACTCGTCAGCCGCATCGAAGGCTTGCAGCGGTTCGTTCTGCTGTTCGGGCTGGCGGATCAGGTCAAGTTGGGCGAAGGGGCTTTCGAGCAGGGGCATGGGGCGGGGACTCTGGGTAATCAACGGGTGTCCCGCGGTTTTGCACGTATTCAATGCTGGACGGGACCGTCTGAGTGGACTGCGTTGCGGTGTCGTTCGCTTCATCACTCAGAAGGGGCGTAAATGGTACGTTTTTTTCCGTCGAATTACTCGCAGGTTTTCCGTCGTGTCCAGCGCTGACAAGCACTGGTATTGGGTCAGGCTCAGATATATCTGCACTTCGCGGCCTGTACCACCGCAGAAATTTTGTTGGTGACACCCAGTTTCTTGATCGCATTGCCTATGTGGAAATTTACCGTACGTTGGGTGATGTTTAGGATTATCCCGGTTTCCAATGCGTTCTTGCCTTTCGAAGCCCACTTCAGCACATCTGTTTCCCGCGTCGATAATTGAGTCGCGCTCAAGCCGTCCGGATTCTTGCAGGCCAGCTTTTGCATTGCGAGGACATGCAGCTTATGGCTGATGAACGTTGCATAACCGAGGTTTTCATAGAGTTCATAAGCCGTGATACGGCAATGGCTTCGGGCGACGCAGAGCATGCCGCTGCTATGGTTGTTCAGCTCATGTAGCGGCAGCGACCAACCGTGCTGCATGCCTTGACCCGCGAGTGCGCGCCGTAGATCGGGGACGTTGGCGAAGGTATCACTGTCCCAGAGAATGGGCAGCATTGAATGATTGCAATGAGCTACTATTGGGTCTATTGCGCAGTAGTTGTTTTGTTCATAACGGGTGTTCCAGTCAGGTGAGTAATTATTAAGGTTCAGGTCATTGTCACAATGATTTGGCGCATGAGAAGTCATTGAAAACGCACAATATTCGTAGCCAAGATTATTAAAGAAGCCAAGTGCTATCGTGTAAGCCTTTTCAAGGCTTGACTCATAAATCAGCTGTTTTAACCGAGTCTCCTTCCAGGTATCCATACAAACTTCTCCCTGTGTTTCGCTTCGTAGGTGTTTATTGGATCCAAAATTGGTACGTTGCGAGTGTAGGGTAAATCCTACAGGTGCGAAGTGAGTTTTTTGCTCTTGATAGGTTCGCAAAATAAATAACCGGTTATTAGAGAAACAGTACCTGTACAGATCATGCGATTTGCTCCGACATCTGTAGAGATATTAATACTATCTTTATATTCAGGTTGCGAACCCTGCCTTTAACTCTTTAGTTAACTGTTAGTCATCTGTTGATTAATACCACTACAAATCGGCGGTGTTTCTTCGTCCGGCTTTGCGGGACACTGGAGCAATCAGACCTATGGAGCGCCCCATGACCGCCAGCGCAGAGAAGTTCACCCGACAAACCCTGCTCGATGTCCAGCCACTGACGTCCAGCCTGTTCACGCTACGTACCACGCGAGATCCGGGTTTTCGTTTTCGTGCCGGGCAATTCGCCCGTTTAGGGGTTACCAAGGCTGACGGCAGCACGGTTTGGCGCGCCTATTCTATGGTCTCTTCACCCCATGACGAGTTTCTTGAGTTCTTTTCCATCGTCGTTCCGGGTGGCGAATTTACCAGCGAACTGAGTCGTCTGGAGGTAGGCGATACCTTGATGGTCGACCGTCAGGCCTTTGGTTTCCTGACCCTTGATCGCTTCGTCGATGGGCGTGATCTATGGTTATTGTCCACAGGGACGGGTATTGCGCCGTTTCTGTCGATCCTGCAGGACTTCGAGGTCTGGGAGAAATTTGAGCGAATCATTCTGGTGTATAGCGTGCGTGAAACGCGGGAGCTGGCTTATCAGGCGCTGATTGCTGAATTGGAAGAGCGTGAGTATTTGGCGGAGCACGCCCATAAACTGCAATTTATCGCCACGGTTACCCGTGAGCCGCATCCGCAAGCATTGAGCGGGCGAATCACCCAGTTGATCAACAATGGCGAGCTGGAGCGGGTGGCTGGCGTCGCCATTACGGCCGAACATTCGCGAGTGATGCTCTGTGGAAACCCGCAGATGATCGATGACACGCGCAACTTGCTGAAAGCGCGCGACATGCAACTGAGTCTGACTCGGCGACCTGGTCAGGTGGCTGTGGAAAATTACTGGTAATGAAAAACGACGCCATCAGGCGCCGTTTATTTCGCAACCCAGCCTTCAGGGCTTATTGTTCTGCGCTTTGAGCAGGTCGCGAATCTCGCTCAACAGTTCTTCTTCCTTGGTCGGAACCGGCGGCAGGCTTGGCGCCACAGCCTCTTCACGCTTCAGGCGGTTGATGGCCTTCACGCCCGCGAAGATCGCGAACGCGACGATCAGGAAGTCGATGATGCTCTGGATGAATTTGCCGTAGGCCAGCACCACGGCCGGGACAGTGCCTTGACCCGCTTTCAGCGTGACCGCCAGGTCCGCGAAGTCCACCCCCCCGATCAGCAGGCCGATTGGCGGCATGACAACATCACCGACAAACGACGAAACGATCTTGCCGAACGCGGCACCGATGATAATACCGACGGCCATGTCGACCACATTACCTTTGACCGCGAAGGCCTTGAACTCACTGAGCACGCCCATAGGTTATTCCTTGTTACAGATGAGGTTGGTGAACGCAGTGTAAATCAGCAAGTCGGGTCTTGCTCGACACAACTACTTACAGTGCTCGCTGCTATCGACCCGCTTACTGGCAAATAGTTTACAAAGTGCCATCAATCGCGCGTGAATACGCGCCAACTCACTGATAGACCAGAAAAAACTCTCAATCGACGCATTGCGTTCTTTCTATTTATGTTTTGACTGTCTGGTCACTAGCCTCTGTTCAGCGCACCTGGATGCGCTACACAAAACCAGAGGAGTTCGACATGACCACCGCCATTAGCCGAGGGGCTTTTTCCCAGCGCCGTGTATTCGGCGTCTTGACCGCCAGCCTGCTGTCATTCTCCGTTCACGCGGCGACCCTGACCCGCGATAACGGCGCTGCCGTGGGCGACAACCAGAACTCGCAGACCGCGGGGGCCACTGGCCCGGTGCTGTTGCAGGACGTGCAACTGATCCAGAAACTCCAGCGCTTTGACCGCGAACGCATCCCGGAGCGGGTCGTACATGCCCGTGGTACGGGTGCCCATGGCAGTTTCACGGTAACCGATGATCTCAGTGACCTGACCAAGGCCAAAGTCTTTGCCGCTGGCCAGACGACGCCGGTGTTCGTGCGTTTTTCTGCGGTGGTGCACGGCAACCATTCCCCGGAAACCTTGCGCGATCCACGAGGCTTTGCCACCAAGTTCTATACCGCAGACGGCAACTGGGACCTGGTCGGCAATAACTTCCCGACCTTTTTCATCCGTGATGCGATCAAATTCCCGGACATGGTCCACGCCTTCAAGCCAGACCCGCGCACCAACCTGGATGATGACTCGCGCCGGTTCGACTTCTTTTCCCATGTCCCGGAAGCCACTCGGACGTTGACCGAGTTGTATTCCAACTCCGGCACACCGGCGAGTTACCGGGAAATGGACGGTAATGGAGTTCACGCCTATAAATTGGTCAATGCCAAAGGCGAAGTCAGCTATGTGAAGTTTCACTGGAAGAGTTTGCAGGGGATTAATAACCTTGACCCACAAGCGGTTACCAAGGTTCAGGGGCAAGACTACAGTCATATGACCAATGACTTGGTGGCTCATATCAATAAAGGCGACTTTCCAAAGTGGGACTTGTACATTCAGGTTCTAAAACCACAAGACTTGTATAAGTTTGACTTCGATCCTTTGGATGCTACCAAGATCTGGCCGGGTATCCCTGAGCGAAAAGTTGGACAAATGGTGCTCAATCGTAATCCTGCGAATGTCTTTCAGGAAACCGAACAAGTTGCCATGGCACCGGCCAATCTAGTGCCGGGAATTGAACCTTCGGAAGATCGTTTGTTGCAAGGTCGAGTGTTCTCTTATGCCGATACGCAACTGTATCGCCTGGGCGCCAATGCGTTGCAGTTACCGATCAATGCACCAAAAGTAACGGTGAACAACGGTAACCAGGACGGAGCGATGAACACAGGTCGCAGCAGCGGGGGTGTGAACTATCAGCCGAGTCGTCTGGAGTCACGTGAGGAACCTCAAGCGGCACGCTACAGCCAGTCGGCGCTGTCGGGTACGACCCAGCAGGCGAAGATCCAGCGCGAGCAAAACTTCAAGCAGGCCGGCGATCTGTATCGTTCGTTCAGCAAGAAGGAGCGCAGCGACCTGATCGAAAGTTTTGGTGGCTCGCTGGCCACCACGGATGACGAAAGCAAGCACATCATCCTGTCCTTCCTCTATAAGGCTGACCCTGAATACGGCACCGGCGTGACCAAGGTCGCCAAGGGAGATCTGAGTCGCGTCAAGGCGCTCGCGGACAAACTGGTCGACTGATCGTCATTGCCTCAACCGGCTCTCGCACGACTCAGTGCCGTGCGAGAGCCCAGGAGCTATGCCATGCGAATATATCTTTGCCTGTTTCTGGCCAGCCTGGCGAGCAGCGTTTATGCAGAACCGGGTGCCGACCTGACCAAGGACCCGGTAGCGCTCAAGGCGCAATTGCAGGATTACTACTTTGACGCCGCTCGTCGCGGCGATGTGCCGATGCTCGAGACGTTCATCGAGGCGGGCTATTCCCTTGAGACTCGCGACAGCAAGGGCTACACCGCGTTGATCCTGGCGGCTTACCACGGTCAGTCTGCGGCGGTAGAGCGCTTGCTCGGCGCCGGAGCCAATGCCTGTGCCCAGGACCTGCGTGGCAACACGGCGCTGATGGGGGCGATCTTCAAGGGCGAAGTGCAAATAGCCCGGCGACTGTTGGCGACCGATTGCAACCCGGAGCAACGTAATGGCGCAGGCCAGACGGCGGCGATGTATGCGGGCCTGTTCAAACGGGTCGAGTTGCTCGACGCCTTGGCTGCCAAGGGGGCCGACCTGAATGCCGAGGATCCGCTGGGTAACAGCGCCGCGCGTCTGGCCGCGGGCGAAATCCGTACCCCGGCGCCGCGCTGATCGCGTCCAGCTGAGCTATCATCGCGGTTTTTTCCGGGAGTTCAGATGGCCAAGGCAAAGCGCATGTACGGCTGCACCGAATGCGGCTCGACCTTCCCCAAGTGGGCTGGCCAATGCGGCGAATGCGGGGCCTGGAACACCCTGACCGAAACCCTGGTGGAAAGTGGCGGTGCCGCTGCCCCCAGCGGTCGTACCGGCTGGGCCGGGCAGCAGGCGCAGATCAAGACGCTGGCCGAAGTCAGTGTCGAAGAAATTCCACGTTTCTCCACCGCGTCCGGCGAGCTGGATCGGGTGCTCGGTGGCGGCCTGGTCGACGGCTCGGTGGTGTTGATCGGCGGTGATCCGGGGATCGGCAAGTCGACGATCCTTCTGCAAACCCTGTGCAACCTCGCGACCCGGATGCCGGCGCTGTATGTCACGGGCGAAGAGTCCCAGCAGCAAGTGGCCATGCGCGCCCGACGTCTGGGCTTGCCGCAGGATCAACTGCGAGTCATGACCGAAACCTGCATCGAAACCATCATCGCCACGGCTCGGGTGGAAAAACCCAAGGTCATGGTGATCGACTCGATCCAGACGATTTTCACTGAGCAACTGCAATCGGCACCGGGCGGCGTCTCTCAGGTTCGCGAAAGCGCGGCATTGCTGGTGCGTTACGCGAAACAGAGCGGCACGGCGATTTTCCTCGTCGGCCACGTGACCAAAGAAGGTGCGTTGGCGGGGCCCCGAGTGCTG
This sequence comes from Pseudomonas sp. GW822-FHT04C11, assembly GCF_058800905.1. Lineage (NCBI taxonomy): Bacteria > Pseudomonadati > Pseudomonadota > Gammaproteobacteria > Pseudomonadales > Pseudomonadaceae > Pseudomonas > Pseudomonas sp. GW822-FHT04C11. The sequence continues at coordinate 483,158 of NZ_JBXAMS010000001.1, forward strand.
GAACACATGGTCGACACGGTGCTGTATTTCGAAGGCGAGTCGGATGGACGCTTGCGTCTGTTGCGAGCGGTGAAAAACCGCTTCGGTGCGGTCAACGAGTTGGGCGTGTTCGGTATGACCGACAAGGGTTTGAAAGAGGTCTCCAACCCTTCGGCGATTTTCCTCACCCGCGCGCAGGAAGAAGTGCCGGGCAGCGTAGTGATGGCGACGTGGGAAGGCACGCGACCGATGCTGGTGGAAGTTCAGGCTCTTGTGGACGACAGCCACCTGGCCAACCCGCGCCGTGTCACCCTCGGCCTGGATCAGAATCGCCTGGCCATGCTGTTGGCGGTGCTGCACCGTCATGGAGGCATACCGACTCACGACCAGGACGTGTTCCTCAACGTGGTCGGCGGGGTCAAGGTGCTGGAGACGGCGTCCGATCTGGCGTTGATGGCAGCCGTGATGTCCAGCCTGCGCAATCGGCCATTGCCACATGATCTGTTGGTGTTTGGTGAGGTTGGCTTGTCTGGTGAAGTGCGGCCGGTGCCAAGCGGTCAGGAGCGCTTGAAGGAAGCCGCCAAGCACGGCTTCAAACGCGCCATCGTGCCCAAGGGCAATGCGCCGAAGGAAGCGCCTGCCGGGTTACGGATCATCGCGGTGACGCGACTGGAACAGGCCTTGGACGCGTTATTTGAATAAACCCAGCCCTTGTAGGAGCAGCCTGCGGCAGCTCCTACAAGAGTGGTCTAATGTGGATCAGCGCACCCAGCTCTCGCTCAAGTTCGGCCTGATCGCCCGTGTTGAGCTCGACCAGCCGCCGCAGTTTGCTGACAGACTCCAGATCGATGTACCGACAGACGAAGCCTAACTGGTGGTTATTGTCATGGGACAGTTGCACATCCATGCGGATCTCGGTGTCGCTGCTCAGGTGAATGTCGACCGAAAACATCTTCTCTTCGTCCCCAAGCCAGGGCTCGGGACGTTCGATCAACAGGCCCTTGAGTGACAGGTCGAGCAGTTTCACCGGCCACCGATGCTCGCCTTGGCTGAGCTCGGTTTTGGCATCGAAGGCAATGCGTTTGAAGCGGCGGTGATTGGCGGGGTGGTCCCTCATGGCGCAATCCTCTGGGTGTTCGCTGACTATAGACCAGCATCCGCGCAGGCTGCCACTGTCGGTACGACTCTAGACCTAGGTCGGGGTATGGTCTTTGGCGCCAGTAGCGCTAAACTCGGGGTGGCTGTCTTTTTTGTCCACTCTGGCTGGAATCAAAAATGAAAAATAATAATAGCCTGCTACGCCACTTACCTTGGCTGGTGCTGGCAGTCGTAGGCGCGTGCGCCTTGGGAGTTGTGGCCCTGCGCCGCGGCGAAGCCATCAACGCCCTCTGGATCGTAGTCGCAGCAGTCGCCATTTATCTGGTCGCTTACCGTTACTACAGTCTGTTCATTGCCAATAATGTGATGCAGCTCAATCCGCTGCGAGCCACCCCCGCTGTCGTCAACAACGACGGTCTGGACTACGTGCCCACCAACAAACACATTCTTTTCGGTCACCACTTCGCGGCCATCGCGGGTGCTGGTCCGTTAGTCGGTCCGGTGTTGGCGGCGCAGATGGGCTATTTGCCCGGCACGCTCTGGCTGATCGCCGGTGTGGTGCTGGCCGGTGCCGTTCAGGACTTCATGGTCCTGTTCATGTCGACCCGCCGCAACGGTCGCTCCCTGGGCGACATGGTCCGTGAAGAAATGGGTCAGATACCCGGGACCATCGCGCTGTTCGGCTGCTTCCTGATCATGATCATCATCCTCGCGGTGCTGGCGCTGATCGTGGTCAAGGCCCTGGCCGAAAGCCCGTGGGGCATTTTCACGGTGATGGCGACCATCCCGATCGCGATGTTCATGGGCGTGTACATGCGCTACATCCGCCCGGGCCGCATCGGTGAAATCTCCATCGTCGGCGTGCTGCTGTTGCTCGGCTCGATCTGGCTGGGCGGGCAGATCGCCGCTGATCCGGTCTGGGCCAAGGCCTTCTCCTTCACCGGGATCCAGATCACCTGGATGCTGATCGGCTACGGTTTCGTCGCGGCAGTATTGCCGGTCTGGCTGATTCTGGCGCCGCGTGACTACCTGTCGACCTTCCTCAAGATCGGTACCATTGTCGCCTTGGCGATTGGCATCCTGATCACCATGCCCGTGCTGAAAATGCCGGCACTGACCCAATTCATCGATGGCACCGGGCCGGTGTGGAAGGGCGGGTTGTTCCCGTTCCTGTTCATCACCATTGCCTGCGGCGCGGTCTCGGGTTTCCACGCGCTGATTGCCTCCGGGACTACTCCGAAACTGCTGGATAACGAAAGCAATGCCCGTTACATCGGTTACGGCGGCATGCTGATGGAGTCCTTCGTGGCCATCATGGCGATGGTGGCGGCTTCGGTGATCGAACCGGGCGTGTACTTCGCGATGAACAGCCCGGCGGCGATCGTCGGCGGTGAAGTGATGCAAGTCGCGCAAACCGTCAGCAGTTGGGGCTTTGCGATCACCCCGGAAGCCCTGCAAGCGGTGGCCAAGGACATCGGTGAAACCACCGTGCTGGCCCGTGCCGGCGGTGCGCCGACCCTGGCGGTCGGTATCGCGCAGATCCTGCACAGCGTTCTGCCGGGCGAAAACACCATGGCGTTCTGGTACCACTTCGCGATCCTGTTCGAAGCGCTGTTCATCCTGACGGCGGTCGACGCCGGCACCCGTGCCGGACGTTTTATGCTGCAGGATTTGCTCGGTTCCTTCGTTCCGGCGCTCAAACGTACTGAGTCCTGGACCGCCAACCTGATCGCGACCGCCGGTTGCGTGGCAATGTGGGGTTACCTGCTGTACCAAGGCGTGATCGACCCGTTGGGCGGCATCAACACCTTGTGGCCGCTGTTCGGTATCTCCAACCAGATGCTGGCCGGTATCGCGCTGATGCTCGGCACGGTGGTGCTGATCAAAATGAAACGCCAACGCTACATCTGGGTGACCTTGTTGCCCGCCGCCTGGCTGCTGATCTGCACCACCACCGCAGGCTTCATCAAGCTGTTCGACGCCAACCCGGCGATCGGCTTCCTGTCGCTGGCCAAAAAATACAGCGATGCCCTGGCCAACGGTCAGATCCTCGCGCCGGCCAAGGACATCACGCAGATGCAGCACGTGATCTACAACGCCTACACCAACGCAACGCTGACGGCGCTGTTCCTGTTCGTGGTCTTCAGCATCCTGTTCTATGCGATCAAGGTCGGTATTTCCGCCTGGGGCAGCAAAGAACGCACGGATAAAGAATCGCCATTCCAGGCGATTCCAGAAGCGTAATCGAGGGTTGCAAGCATGTTCAATGACCTGAGTCGCCTCGGTAAATACCTCGGTCAGGCCGCGCGCCTGATGGTCGGCATGCCCGACTACGACACCTACGTCGAGCATATGCAAACCAAACACCCGGACAAACCGGTGATGAGCTACGAGGCGTTCTTTCGGGAGCGCCAGGAGGCTCGTTATGGTGGCAAGGGTGGGCCGAAGTGCTGTTGATGCATGAGGTCTAGGTAACACACGACTGTAGGAGCACAGCTTGCGGGCGATGGCGTCTTCAAGATCGCTATCGCCAGCAAGCTGTGCTCCTACAGTTTTTTCAGCGTTTGGGAGATCTTCTTTTGCTACCCCCTATCCCTGTTACGGTCCTCAGCGGTTTCCTCGGCGCCGGCAAAACCACACTGCTGCGTCACCTGCTCAAAGCCGAGCACGGCCTGAAAATCGCCGTGATCGAAAACGAATTCAGCGACGCCGGCATCGACACCCAACTCTTGGGCGATGAGCCGGTGCAAGTCATGACGCTGTCGAATGGCTGCGTCTGCTGCACCATTCACACCGACCTGACCAAGGCCTTGTACCTGTTGCTGGAACGTCTGGACAGCGGCGAAATCGCCTTCGACCGCCTGGTGATCGAATGCACCGGCCTGGCTGATCCAGCACCGGTGGCGCAGACCTTCTTCATCGATGAAGAGCTGCGCGAGCGCTACATCCTCGACGGCATCATCACCTTGGTCGATGCGGCTCACGCCGAGCAGCACTTGACCCAGACCATCGCCCAGGCGCAGATCGGCTTTGCCGACCGCTTGCTGGTGAGCAAGCGCGATCTGGTCGACGAGGTGACGTTCAGCGCGCTGAGCGAGCGTCTGACCCGGATCAATCGTCGTGCGCCGATCCGCGTGGTTGAGCACGGCAAGATCGATCTGGCCGAGTTGCTCGACGTGCGTGGTTTCAACCTCAATGCCGACCTCGGCGGTGGTGTCAGCCTGCGCCCGGTGGGCAAGGCGCCGTCTATCGACCGCATCTCGAGCCTGGTGCTGCGGACCGACAAACCGCTGGATATCGACAAGCTCAGCGAATTCATGAACGAACTGCTGGAAGACCATGGCAAGCAGTTGCTGCGCTACAAAGGGGTGCTGAACATCGTCGGCGAACCTCGGCGCATGGTGTTTCAGGGCGTACTGAAGTTGTACGGTTTTGACTGGGATACTGAGTGGGCCGAGGATGAAGGGCGGGAAAGTGTGATCGTGTTTATTGCCGATGAATTGCCGGAAGAGAAAATTCGCGCCGGGTTTGCGCGGGTGGCAGCTGAGTAAGGTCGGATATCTTCCGCGTGTTTGAGACCGTCATCGCGGGCAAGCCTTGCTCCTACAAGGCGTAAGGCGTGCCCGCGATGGCGGTCTAACCGGCGACGCTATCAGGGGCCGATTCCGGGCTCAGTAATTTCTTCTCAAGATGATCCAGATGCTCGGTCATCAGCCCCACGGCAGCCTTGGCGTCTCCGCGCTCTATCGCCTCGACAATCGCCGCATGCTCCTGCCACGCACAATGACTGGGCGACTGTTCTTCGTAGCAGGCGATAGCCAGCGATGTCAGCGGCACCAGGCTGCCGAGAAATTGTGCCAGCGGCGCGTTACCGGCGACGTGCGCCAGTTGCAGGTGGAACTCACCCGACAGGCGAATCGCCGGCCCGCGTTGGTTCTGTTCGATACAGCGGCGTTCGCGTTCGATCAGTTCGCGTAACTGCGGCAGGTGCCGGGAAGTCGGTTGTTGGCAGGCCAGTCGCACCAGGGTGGTTTCAGTCAGCCTGCGGGCGTGGAGTATCTGGCGGGTTTGTTCGGCATCGGGCGCCGCGACTTGCGGACGATGATTGGGCCGCAGGATGACCACCTGCTGATGGGACAAACGCGCCAGCACCTGGCGGATGATACTGCGGCTGACCCCGAATGCCTGGCCAAGGCTTTCTTCGGTGAAGCGGCTGGCCGGGGCGATGCGTTGTTCGAGAATGGCGTCGAAAATCTGCGGATAGATGTCATCGACGCAACGCTTCTTTTCGCTCTGGCGGCGCAAGGGCAGGGCGGCGGAAATCGAGAAAACGGGATTCTTCAAGGCGTAGGAACTCATGGCCAGTCTCCAGTCCGGTTGCCGATAGGGGATTCTACAAACAGTTATTGGCCCAGATTGTCATCCGGGATATTCAGTTCAATACCCATGCGCTGTCCTTCCTGAAGGATGTGCCGGCGCATTTCGGCGCTGGCCAGGGCGCTGTTTTTGCTGCGGATCGCGCGGACCACGGCTTCGTTTTCTTCCAGCCGCCCGGCCAAGTGTTCCGGGGAATTGCGCAGCATCTCGGCGCTCTGTTTGAGGGCGTTGCTGGTTTGCTGCACGACGTTCTGGAAAATCGGGTTCGAGGTCAGGGTGAACAGCTCTTCGTGGAACGCGATGTAGGCGTTCATTCCGGCTTCGCTGTCGTTGGCTTCGAGGGCTTCGCGCATGTCCATCAGCGTCAGGCGCAGTTGGCCGATTTCCTTGCTGCTGATGGACTGGGCAACCAACCCGACAATGAACGGTTCGAGTGTGTAACGCAGTTGCAGCACATCCTCGAGACTGGCGCCGGCTACGCCACTGTCGTTGGCTGGCGCGTCGTTCAGGTTGGCCTCCAGCACCACCACGCCTTTGCCGGGCATGGAGCGCACCAGGCCGAGGGTCTCCAGCACGATCACCGCTTCACGCAGGCTAGGCCGGCTGATACCCAGTTGTTCAGCCAGTTCGCGTTGCCCCGGCAACATGTCGCCCGAGCGCCACTGCCCGCGTGCCAAGGCGGCGCGGAGCTTTTCAACCACTGAATTTACAACTGTCGACGAGGTGATCACTGTTTGCTCCATGAGAGACGGTAAAACGCTCAATTGTTGTGCCTGCCAGTGACAGGCACAAGGTTCGGTCAAAATTCTTGCTGATGCGCCGGCGGTGCTGATTTACGTGACTGGAAGGTGTAGCCCTGCTCGCCGGACAGTACCTTGTTGGCACGCTGGACATCGATGTCTTTTTCCCAGCGGGCGATGGCCACGGTGGCGACGCAGTTACCGATCAGGTTGGTCAGTGCCCGGCCAATGCCCATGAACCAGTCCACCGCCAATACCAGCACCAGGCCCACCACCGGAATCGCCGGGATCGCGGTCAGGGTTGCCGCCAGAATCACCAGGGCCGAGCCGGGAATGCCGTGGGCACCTTTGGAGGTGATCAGCGAAACCAGCAGGATCGTCAGCAAATCGCTCATGGCCAGCGGTGTTCCGGTGGCGTTGGCGATGAACACGATGGCCAGGGTCAGGTAGATCGAAAAACCATCGAGGTTGAACGAGTATCCGGTGGGAATCACCAGGCCAACCGTCGAGCTGCCGATACCCAGGTGCTCCAGTTTGCGCATGATTTGCGGAAGCACGGCGTCGGAGGAGGCGGTGCCCAGGACGATCAGCAACTCTTCGCGCAAGTACTTGAGAAAGGGCAGCAGCCGCAGGCCGGAAAGGCGCATCACCAGACCCAGGATCAACGACACGAACACTGCGCATGTCAGGTAAAACAGGCCGATCAGGCTGCCCAGATGTTGCAGGGAGTCCAGGCCATATTTGCTGGTGGTGAAAGCAATCGCACCAAACACACCAATCGGTGCCAGGCGCACGATCATGCCCATGATGCGGAAGATCACATGGCTGAGCTCGTTGATCAGTCGCGAAATTCCCGAGGCTGCTTCACCCACCAGGTTCAGCGCGCTGCCGAACAAGACCGAGAACAGCAGCACTTGCAGGATGTTGTTGTCGGCAAAGGCGCCAATCACCGAGGTCGGGATCAGGTCCATCAGAAATTGCGTGGTGGTGTGCATGTGCTGGCCGCGCTGGGCGATATCGCCCATGTCGGCGGTGGAAAGCTGATCCAGATGAATGTTCGCGCCGCTGCCGATGCCGGTGCTGAATGCGAACACCAGACCGATCACCAGGGCGATGGTAGTCAGCACTTCGAAGTAGATCACCGATTTGAGGCCGATGCGTCCGACCTTTTTCAGGTCGCCTGCGCCGGAAATACCGCTGACCACCACGCAGAACACGATCAGGCCGATAAGCATTTTGATCAGTTTGATGAAGCCGTCGCCGAGGGGTTTTAACTGGGCGGAGTATTCGGGAAGGGTCAGTCCGCAGATGATGCCGAGCACCAGTCCAAGGACAACTTGAAGGAAGATTGAGCGCGAGCACCATCTGAGCATGGGAGGAATCCTGGTGAGTGTCCTGGGTGCCGTGCGCTGTGCGCATCAGATTCAGGACTTAATTATTGTGGTCTTACCGGTATGTCCAGTGCAGGCGCAGTTTAGGCGCTGTTTTCAGAGGGCTGCAAGCGGAAAATGACGAATTGGCTTTACCGGTCTTACCAGCTGTGCGGTAAGGGCCGATCTTGAGCGGTTTTGCAGGCGAAAAAAAACCGGCCATCTCTGGCCGGTTTCTTTTTGCTGCGGTTAAGCGGGCTGATTAAGCGCCGTATACCGGCAGCTTCTTGCAGATGGCCTTGACCTTCTCGCGAACGGCATCGATCACCGCTTCGTTGGAAAGGTCAGCCAGGATGTCGCAGATCCAGCCGGCCAGCTCTTTGCACTCAGCCTCTTTGAAGCCGCGAGTGGTCACAGCCGGAGTACCGAAGCGCAGGCCGGAGGTGACGAACGGGGAGCGTGGATCGTTTGGAACCGAGTTCTTGTTCACGGTGATGAACGCTTTGCCCAGAGCGGCGTCGGCGTCTTTACCGGAGATTTCCTGCTTGATCAGCGACAGCAGGAACAGGTGGTTTTCAGTACCGCCGGAGACCACGTCAAAGCCGCGCTCGATGAACACGCCGGCCATGGCCTGGGCGTTCTTGACCACTTGTTGCTGGTAGGCCTTGAACTCAGGCTGCAACGCTTCCTTGAAGCAGATCGCTTTAGCGGCGATCACGTGCTCCAGTGGGCCGCCTTGGGCGCCCGGGAATACCGCGGAGTTCAGTTTCTTCTCGATGTCGGCGTTGGCGCGAGCCAGGATCAGGCCGCCACGTGGACCGCGCAGGGTCTTGTGGGTCGTGGTGGTGACCACGTCAGCGAATGGCACCGGGTTCGGGTAGACGCCAGCAGCGACCAGGCCGGCTACGTGAGCCATGTCGACGAACAGGTAGGCGCCAACCTTGTCAGCGATTTCACGGAAGCGCGGGAAGTCGAGGATCTGCGAGTAGGCAGAGAAACCGGCCACGATCATTTTTGGCTTGTGCTCAACAGCCAGACGCTCGACTTCGTCGTAGTCGATCAGGCCGTTGCTGTCGATACCGTACTGAACGGCGTTGTACAGCTTGCCGGAGGAGGAAACACTGGCGCCGTGGGTCAGGTGACCGCCGTGGGCCAGGCTCATGCCCAGGATGGTGTCGCCCGCTTGCAGCAGGGCCAGGTAAACGGCGCTGTTGGCTTGCGAGCCGGCGTGTGGCTGAACGTTGGCGTAATCGGCGCCGAACAGTTGTTTGGCACGGTCGATGGCCAGTTGCTCAACCACGTCGACGTACTCGCAACCGCCGTAGTAGCGCTTGCCTGGGTAGCCTTCGGCGTACTTGTTGGTCAGAACCGAGCCTTGAGCTTCCATCACCGCTGGGCTGGTGTAGTTTTCCGAAGCGATCAGCTCAATGTGTTCTTCCTGGCGCTGAGCTTCTTGCTCCATGGCGGCAAAAAGGTCGGCGTCGTACTTGGCAATAGTCAAATCACGGCTGAACATGGCGGTCCTCAAGGATCGGGGGGCAGAAAAGGAAAGCATTCTAACCCAATGGGTTTTGTCTGGCATATGAAAGGACATCATGTCGCAGACAAGTGGTGTTCATGAGCCATTGGGGCGACGAATAACGCCTGTGGCGAGGGAGCTTGCTCCCGCTGGATTGCGAAGCGATCCCAAAATGGGTGAATGTGGTGTGTCAGGTGCAGCACGGTTGTGGTTTTGCGAATGCTTCGCCCGAGCGCGGACCGGCCGGCGGGAGCAAGCTCCCTCGCCACAAGGATTTCAGTCAAACATGAACAACGCATCATTGCTGAACTGCGCTTCGAAACGCGCCGCCGGCATCGGGCGGCCAAACAGATAACCCTGCACCTCGTCGCAGCCGTGTTCACGCAAGAAGTCGAGCTGTTCGTGGGTTTCCACGCCTTCGGCGATCACCGCCAGGTTCAGGCTATGGGCCATGGCGATGATCGCCCGGGCAATCTGCGCGTCCTGTTCGCCGGACGGCAGGCCGTCGACGAAGGTCCGGTCGATTTTCAGCACGTCGATCGGGAACTGCTTCAAGTAGTTCAGCGATGAATAACCGGTGCCGAAGTCGTCGACCGCGATGCTCAGGCCGAGGTTTTTCAGCCCGGCGAGAATCTGCATGGCTTCGCTGACTTCACGCATCAGGATACTTTCGGTCAGCTCCAGCTCCAGGCAAGCTGGTGGCAGGCCCGTGTCCTTGAGGATGGTGGCGATGCGCGTGCCAAGCTGGCCGTCGGAGAATTGCCGTGCAGAGATGTTCACCGAGACTTTCGGGACGCGGACCTTGGCCTGGTGCCAGGTTTTGAGCTGACGGCAGGCCTCGCTGATCACCCAGTCACCGACATCCACCACCAGTCCAAGCTCTTCGAGCACTGGAATGAAGTCTCCCGGTGGCACCAGTCCGCGACGTGGATGCCGCCAGCGCAGCAGGGCTTCGGCGCCGGTCAGGCGTTTACCGTCGCCGCTGAATTGCGGCTGGTAGTACAGAACGAATTCGTTTTGCTCAAGGGCGTGGCGCAGGTCGCTTTCCAGTTCCAGGCGCTCCAGGGCGCTGGCGTTCATGTCCGCCTGATAGAACTGGAAGTTGTTCTTGCCGCGCTCCTTGGCGTGGTACATCGCCGTGTCGGCGTTCTTCATCAACTGACTCAGTTCATTGCCGTCCTGCGGACTCAAGGCGATGCCGATACTGGCGGTGACAAAGAACTCGCGGCCTTCGAGGACAAACGGTTTCACCAGGCTGGCAAGGATTTGCTCGGCGACATGAATCGCCCGGTTCAGCGCGATCTCGCGGCTGGCACGCGGTTGCAGGAGCAAGGTGAACTCATCGCCGCCCATGCGCGCCACCGTGTCGTCATCGTCGACGCAAGCGAGCAGGCGGGTCGCCATTTCCTTGAGCATGCGGTCGCCGGCGGCGTGGCCGAGGGAGTCGTTGATCGGCTTGAAACGGTCGAGATCGAGGAACATCAGCACGACCCACGACTTCTGCCGCTCCGCCGATTGCAGCGCGGTGTGCAACCGGTCCTGGAACAAGGTGCGGTTGGGCAGGTGGGTCAGGGCGTCGTAGTAGGCGAGGCGGTGAATCCGCTGTTCGCTGGCCTTGCGCTCGCTGATGTCACTGAAAAAGCACACGTAGCTGGCGAGGTCGCCTTCGTCATCGAGTACTGCCGTAATGCCGACCCACGCCGGGTAGTGTTCACCGTTGCGGCGCTTGAGCCAGACTTCGCCTTCCCAGGTGCTGTGCTGGTGCAATTGCTTGAGCACATAGCGCAGGTGGGCTTCCTGTTGGTCATCGACGGTCAGCATGTTCGGCAACTGGTCCAGGACCTGCGCCACTTCGTAACCGCTGACGCGGCTGAAGGCTTCGTTGGCCTGCACGATGTAGCCGGCCGGGTCGGTGATCAGAATCGCCGACGTCGAGTGCTCGAAAACCGTGGCCGCCATGCGCAGGTCTTTCTCGGCGCGGCGCTGCTGGCTGATATCGCGACCGACCCCGAGCACACCTTCGAACGCGCCATGTTCATCCCAGACCAGGACCAGGCGCAGTTCGATCGGGATCTTGCGCCCGTCGGCGCGCAAGCAGTCGAACAGGAACAGCTGGGTTTGCACCTGGCTGCGCAGTTGCGCCAGTTGCTCGGGTTTATCCAGGGCTTTGCTGACCCGGTCCATCAGGCTGTAGATGCCGGTCAATTGTTGCGGGTTGGCGATGGTTGATTGCCAGCCATTCTGGAAGATCCAGTCAACGTCATAGCCGAGCACGGCGTTCACTGACGGGCTGACGTAATTGAGCGAGAGTTTGCTGTCGGTGGAGAAAATCACGTCGCTGATGCTTTCAGCGAGCATCCGGTAACGCTGCTCGCTGTCGCGCAAGGATTCGCTGGCTTCGATCTGATCGGTAATGTCTTTGGCCACGCCAATGATGCGGGTGACCTGGTCATGTTTGTCCCGCGCCAGCGCCTGTTCGCGGATTTCGAAACGTCGCCATTTGCCGTCGCGGTGACGGAAGCGCAACTGGCACTGCATCAGTTGGGTGTAACCGGCCTGGCGCTGTTCCTGCCGCAAGCGGTGGTAGTGATCGGCATCTTCGGGGTGCAGCAGAATCTCCCAGAAGTATTCGCCCATCTGGTGCAGTTCGGTTTTGCTGTAACCCAGCGTCTGGCCCAGGTGGTGGTTACTGAAAATCATCCGCTGGCTGATCACGTCCTGTACGTAGAGATGATCAGGGACGGTACGCACGACATCCGACCAGAAACCTTCACGCTCCAGCAGCGACAACTCGACAATTTTACGGCTGGTGATATCGCTGATGCTGAGGATCACCGCTTTGGCGTCGTGCTGTGCTTGCGGCAAATGCAATACCAGCCACAGATGCTGGTCGCGGCCCTGGGTGTCCCTGAGCTTGATCTCCAGTTCCAGCTGTTTCTGCTGGTTGAGCACGGCATCGAGTAACTGGTTGCCGATAGCGTTGCCATCCAGTGGCCCGCCTTCGATCAACAGCTTCCAGGCTTGCTCGCTGGACTGGACGTTGAGCAGGTGCAAGGCGACCTGGTTGACCTCGGTGATGCGCAACTCCTGTAGCAACTGTCGGCGTTGTTCGGGGTTCTCCAGCCACCGCTGCAATTGCTCGCTGGTGTGCAGTTGCGCCTTGTCGAGGCAGGCTTTGAGTCCGGAGAGATCCAGTACACAGAGCGCAACACCGGTGCCGTCGAAAATGTCCCGATAGCGCCGACGTCCGTCGTGCACCTGACGCTGGCGTCGGCGCATATTCAACAATGCGATGAGTGGTAGCAGCGAGAAGGCCAAACCCAGCAGGCATTTGCCGATAAACACCGGCAGCAGTTGTTCGAACACTCGTTGCCGGTCAAACAGCCCGCGTAATTGCCAGTCGCTGTTACTGAGGGGGACGACCAGTACGCTGTTCGCCAGGTCATTGGCGTTTACCGTGCCCGGTTTGTTCGAGGGTAATCCGTCGTCGCGGCTGACGATCTGTTGGTTGATGCGGTTTTCCACCACCCACAGCGGACGGATTCCTGTGTCACTCTGCTTGGTCAGTGAAGAGAAAAACGTCGGCCGCAGGCGCAAGACCCAGTAGTCGCGCGTGCTGCCGCTGGCCTGGTGCAGCAACAGGTTCACCACCGAGCCGTCGTTGGCGTTGCTGAAGTAATGCACCTGCGCGTGACTGCGCCGGACCAGCTCGCTCAGGTAGCCGGCATCCTGGCTGTCGCTGGCGCTGTCACTGAGGATTTTCCCCGAGGGGCTGAGCAGCGCGAGGCTGAGTAAATCAGGTAGCGATTGCTGCAGTTTGCGCAGCAGCGCCTGTTGCTGATCAACGGTCTGCGGTTTTTCGACGATCGGTAGCAGATTCAGTGCGATCTGGGCGTTGAGCGTCATGTTCAGGCTGACTTGCGCGGCCAGATCGGCGGTGTAGTCAATGGTGTACTGGCGCTGGCTGTTCTGGGTTTCGCTCAGTTGGTCGAATAATTGCCAAAGCAGCAGTCCGATCAACAGTAGGACAAGCGTCGCCAATGCGCCTTTCAAGGTGCCGCGCAGGGGCGATCCGGTCGCAGAACTCAGTGCGCTCACGGACGAAGGCGGAGTGACATTGGACAAACTGTGATCCTGCGGTTTGGCTGGATTGGCGCGACGTGCACTATAAGCCGGACGCCCGGAGGGCGGCTAGCATGCCTTGAGTTGTGGCAAAGTGCCAGCCCCTCTCGGCTGGACTGCCTTCCGTCATTAAGGTAGCTTTGCCGGTTACGCGGGAGCGTTCCAGCTCTTAGACTCAGGCTTTTTTCGCGCGCACGTATTGATAGCAATCAATCGCAGGCGGCGCGTATGGCCTGGCCCGGGCTTCGCCCGTGCTTATATTCATCAGTCACTGACCCTAGGTTCTCCATGGCTCAATACGTCTTCACCATGCATCGGCTGGGCAAAGTTGTTCCGCCGAAGCGGGAAATCCTGAAAAACATTTCGCTGTCGTTCTTCCCGGGCGCCAAGATCGGCGTACTCGGCCTCAACGGCTCGGGTAAATCCACACTGTTGAAAATCATGGCCGGCGTCGACACCGAGTTCGACGGCGAAGCCCGTCCGATGCCGGAATTGAACATCGGCTACCTGCCGCAAGAGCCGCTGCTGGATCCGACCAAGACCGTGCGTGACGTGGTCGAGGAAGCGGTCAGCGTGATCAAGGACGCGCAAGCGCGTCTGGATCAGGTCTACGCCGAATACGCCGACCCGGATGCCGACTTCGACAAGCTGGCCGCCGAACAGGCCAAGCTCGAAGCCATCCTGCAGGCGGGCGACGGTCACAACCTGGATCGCCAGCTGGAAGTCGCCGCCGACGCGCTGCGTCTGCCGGCCTGGGATGCGAAGATCGAACACCTGTCCGGTGGTGAAAAGCGTCGTGTGGCCCTGTGCCGCCTGCTGCTGTCCGCCCCGGACATGCTGCTGCTCGACGAGCCAACCAACCACCTGGACGCCGACTCCGTGGCCTGGCTGGAGCATTTCCTCCACGACTTCCCGGGTACCGTGGTTGCGATCACGCACGACCGTTACTTCCTGGACAACGTTGCCGGCTGGATTCTGGAACTTGACCGCGGCGCCGGTATTCCTTACGAGGGCAACTATTCGGGCTGGCTTGAAGCCAAGTCCGACCGTCTGGCCGCCGAATCCAAGCAGCAGTCGGCCCATGAAAAGGCCATGAAGGAAGAGCTGGAGTGGGTGCGCAAAGGCGCCAAGGCCCGTCAGTCGAAATCCAAGGCGCGTCTGCAACGCTTCGAAGAAATGCAATCGCAGGAATTCCAGAAGCGTAGCGAAACCAACGAGATCTATATCCCGGCCGGTCCTCGCCTGGGCGACAAGGTCATCGAATTCAAGAACGTTACCAAGGGCTATGGCGATCGCGTGTTGATCGACAACCTGTCGTTCTCCATGCCTAAAGGCGCCATCGTTGGCGTGATCGGTGGTAACGGTGCGGGTAAATCCACGCTGTTCCGCATGCTGATGGGCAAGGAACAACCGGATTCGGGCAGCATCGAAGTCGGTGAAACCGTGCAACTGGCCTGCGTCGACCAGAGCCGTGAAGACCTGGACGGCAGCAAGACTGTGTTCCAGCAGATCTCCGACGGTTCCGACCAGATCCGCATCGGCAACTACGAGATCCCGTCGCGCACCTACGTGGGTCGCTTCAACTTCAAGGGCGGCGATCAGCAGAAGTTCGTCAAGGACCTGTCCGGTGGTGAGCGTGGTCGCTTGCACCTGGCCCTGACCCTGAAAGAGGGCGGCAACGTCCTGCTGCTCGACGAACCGTCCAACGACCTCGACGTTGAAACCCTGCGTTCGCTGGAAGAAGCCCTGCTGGACTTCCCGGGCGCCGCCATTGTGATCTCTCACGATCGGTGGTTCCTTGACCGCGTCGCGACTCACATCCTGGCGTACGAAGACGACTCGCAAGCGGTGTTCTTCGAAGGTAACTACACCGAGTACGAAGCCGACCGCAAAAAGCGTCTTGGCGATGCCGCTTCCCAGCCACACCGGGTGCGTCACAAGAAACTGGCCTGATCGGCTGGTTACATGAAAAACGGAGCCTTCGGGCTCCGTTTTTTTTTTGCGTGAGCTTTCTCTGGCTCCGGGCGCGGTTCAGTTCGGTTCGATGCGGATGATTTCGATCAACTGATCGCCGGCGGGTCGTTGCCAGAGCACTTCGTCATTCAACTGTGCACCGAGCAGCGCCCGTCCCAGCGGTGAGCTCCAGTTGATCAGGCCTTTGGCGGCATTGGCCTGGTCTTCGCCAACCAGTTGCACGCGTCGTTCGGTGCCCCGTTCATCGGCGTAGGTCACCCAGCTGCCAATCTGAACCTTCTTGGTGGAAGTGGCCGGTGTCACCACTTGAGCGCTTTGCAGGCGTTGCTTGAAGTAACGCAGATCACGCTCGAGATCGGCCAGCCACTGTGGGTCAGCCTCCTCGCGGGCCGATTGTTCGCCGTGCTGGTTTTGCAACTCGGCGACTTTGGCCTGCAGCAGGGCGAGGCCTTCGGGCGTGACGTAGTTGGGCTGCGTGCTGACCTGGCGTTCTACCGGCTGGTCGGCTTGTGGGGTGGCGTTATCTTCATTGACGAAAGCGCGGCTCATGGCGGTTCTCCCTGAATGGGGTTTTGGCCATCGTCGCAGGCTTCTGGTTTCCAAGGTTGTCCGAAAACGACCTGCTGCGAGCGATAGCCCCTTGCTACACCCGTGGAAGGGTGCTGATCAATCCATCGTCGTGGTTGCAAGGTGAGCGTGTTCAGCCAGTTCCTGTTCGATGAACGCGGCGATCATGGCTCGATACACCTGCTCGATGACCTGCGGGTTGGCACCGACCTCTTCAGCCAGTGCCCGGACTTTGGCGATGACCTGTTCAACACGCTGCGGTGCTTTCACCGCGTCGCTGTCTTTCTTGAAGCGAGCGGCCTGCGACACATAAGCGCCGCGCGCGGCCAACAGGCTGACAATTTGCCGATCCAGCCGGTCAATGTTTTCGCGTACTTCCTCGAGGGAGCGGCAGTTGGCATCCATGTAGTTTGAGCTCCTTGTATAAACATAGTCTTTAACGTCGGGGGATTCACACTCCCCTTGTAGGAATACAGCTTGCTGGCGATGCAGGCTCCTCGGTCTGCCAGTAGAACGGCAGTGATCCCTTCGCCAGCAAGCTGTGCTCCTACAAGGGCGCGGGGTTCAATAGTGATACCACTTCACTTCCAGCATAACCTCGTTTTCGGGGGACGCGATGTGGCTGAACTCCCGTTGGGCGCTCAGGCGCAGGCCGAGGTTACGCGACAGCTCCCACTGCTGGTTCAGACTCAGGCTACGTCGCACTTCACCGTTGGTGAAGTAATCACCTTTGGTTTCCAGGCTCAGATTGCCCAGCGGGTTCTTCCACAGAACACCGCTGTTGAAGCCGGCGGCGGGCGCGATGAAACCGGCAAAGTCGCTGTTGTGCTCAATGCGCACAGTGCCAAGGGCGAAGCCCAGTACGTCGTCGCCCAGTTGCCAGGTGCCACCGGCGCCGCCGTTGACATGGCTGACCAGGGTTTCATCGTCGTGCTTTCCCGGTACTCGCTCCAGGCCGCCGGTCACCTGCCAGGACCACGGTTGCAGCAGCTCGTTGCGCGGGGTCAATGAGCGGATGGTCGCCAGGTCCAGTTGCTGCAATTGCCAGTGATTGCCTTCGTACTGGCGCAGCTTCATCTGGAGAATTTCAATCTGCGCACCGAGTGGAAAGCTTTCGGCGTTGTCGTTGAGGTCGTGATAGGCCATGCGCAGGCCATATTCACCAAAGGTTTTGTCGCCACGGGTGCCGATGCCGGCCTGCCAGGTGCGCGATTCGTGACCGTTTTCCGGCAAGCCCGGGCGTTCGATGGACAACTCCGGTGGCGGGTTCTGATTGATCGCCCGCAGCAGCTCGAAGCTGCGTTGCGCGCGCTGTGGATCGCGTTCCTGGCCGTTGGCGCGGTAGCGCTCAAGACGGTAGGCCGCGTCGATAATCAATGCCTGACGATCACGTGGCAGCGCCTTGAAGGTCGGCTCCTGCAAGCGTTTCTGGTCGGCGCTGACCTTCAACACCCATTGCTGCTCATCGCCTGAGAGCGGTTTGGCGCGGCTCAACAGCTCACGTTCGCGGGATGGGCGGTAATCGATTTTTTCCACCAGCCCGGCGTCTTTCACGGCTTTGATGGTGTCGGTGGGAATCGCCGTCAGCGGGAATTGTTCGGTGAGCCTGAGGCTCGGTCTTGCGACTTGCAGCAACTCCAGCAAGCGGTAGGAGCAGTTTTCATCGAAGAAGAAATAATCGAACTGAATCTGCTTGAGCTCCCAGACGTGCTCGACCATGCGCTCGGTTTCTGCCTGCGTCAGGTTCAACCGGTACTCCCACAGATCGCGGTTTTCCAGGCTGCGGTATTCCGAGAGTTTTTCCTGGTAGGGCACCAGCGCGAACAACCCCGGATAGCCGCCCATCAGGCCTTTCCAGGCATACAGAATGCTGTTGTCCGAACCTTCGATATAGGCACCGAAATTGATCGCGTAACTGAGCAGGGCCGTGTGGTCGGTTTGCACGTCAGCCTGATCGATGCGCAACAAGGTATGACCGAACATCGATGACGGGCTGTTCAGATAGGCTGCCGGAAAAATCATCACCGCGCTGTGGGGTGATACGTCCTTGAACCATTGTTTGAACTCGCTGCAATCCACCGTCGGCAAATCGTTCAGGTTCAGTTGGGCTTTCAACCAGCGGGTACGCGCCGGGTAAATACATTGCGCGTGCTGCTGGCCTTTACTGGCCGGGGCATAGAGCGCTTGTACGGTGGCCGCCAGCTCTGCGTCGGGATGTTCGGCACCCTTGGCTGCCAGGAAGAACTTCTTGTCGCTGACATAGCTGCGCCAGCCGCCGAGTTTTGCGCTTTCGTAGTGGCCCAGGGAAATCCAGAACCGGTCGTTGGCCAGTTGCTGCAAACGTTGGTTGTCGATCAGAGGCGCGGCGGACAGCGGGGCGCAGGCAAACAGCGCCAGACAGGCAAGGCGTTTGAGCATGGTGGGCTACTTAATTAAAAAACCCCAAAGCAGGTCGGGTTCAAAAAACAAAACCCGCCCGGGTGAGGGGCGGGTGAGGCCGAGCTTAAGCCGGGGTGGCATATTTGGCCAGACGAGCATCGCCTTTGAGTACCGCCAGGGTATTGGTGTGCACGTCTTCAGCAGTCACATCAGCCTTGCTGAAAATCTGCTGGAAGTGCTCGTGGGTGACGGTGGCGAAATACGCACGGTCTTGCGGTGCGACGCCCAGTACCACTGCATAAGTGGTCAGCGCTTCGCCGGAGCCCTTGGCCATGTCTTCGGACAGTTCGTTCATCATGCCGTTCATGGCGATCCAGGATTTGCCGCCATAGGTCAGCGCGGCGTTGGTTGCGCAACCGTTGGTGCCGGATGTCATGCCGAAAGTGGCGTTGCCAGAAGTGCCGTTGGTGGTGGATGCCAGGAAGTGTGCCGGGGTGCCACGCTGACCTTCGAACAGCATGTTGCCCCAACCGCAATCCGGGCCGCCTGGCGCCTGGGCCATGGCGTTGAGGGATGCAACGGTGAAGAGAGTACCAAGAAGAATCCGTTTCATAGCTGTGTTCTCTTTTGTTTGCGTACCAATGGACAGGGGTTCTGGCGCCGCTCCGACGCCATTTGGCTGGTGATTGGTCCAGCCGCGCAGTTTGGAGTCTAGGCACGATCCGGGGGTTCCGTGATTTTTTGCCAAACATTCCCAGTAACCATTGATTTAGCCCTGGCCCGTCCAGGGTTTGGCGCTTGACTATGCTTTTACCCAAGGCGCGCCTTGCCAGTCGGGCACGGGCAGCGCCAGAATGCCTTTAATTGCCCCGCCTGATGTAAGGAAGCCCGATGCCCGATCCTGTTGCTGCCAGCTTGCGTCTAGCGCCTGAAGCGCTGACCCGTCCGTTTTCCGCTGAACAGTTCAGCTTCTCTACCACCAATGAGCTGGAGCCTTTTCGCGGCGTGCTCGGCCAGGAACGTGCGGTTGAAGCCTTGCAGTTTGGTGTGGCCATGCCACGCCCCGGTTACAACGTGTTTGTCATGGGTGAGCCCGGTACCGGCCGGTTCTCTTTCGTCAAACGCTACCTGAAAGCCGAAGGCAAACGCCTGCAGACCCCGGCGGACTGGGTCTACGTCAACAATTTCGATGAGCCGCGCGAACCTCGCGCACTGGAGTTGCCATCGGGGACGGCCGGTGCGTTCATCACCGACATCAACGGCCTGATCGACAACCTGCTGGCGACGTTTCCAGCAGTCTTCGAGCACCCGTCCTACCAGCAAAAGAAGAGTGCCATCGACCGCGCCTTCAATCAGCGCTACGACCGTGCACTGGACGTGATCGAGCGCCTGGCGCTGGAGAAAGAAGTCGCGCTGTACCGTGACAGCACCAACATCGCTTTCACCCCGATGAGCGAAGGCAAGGCGCTGGACGAAGCGGAATTCGCCCAGTTGCCGGAGGCCGTTCGCGAGCGCTTCCACGACGACATTTCCGGACTGGAAGAACGGCTGAACGAAGAGTTGGCCAGCTTGCCGCAGTGGAAGCGCGAGTCGAGCAATCAGCTGCGCCAGCTCAACGAAGAAACCATCACGCTGGCCTTGCAGCCATTGCTTTCGCCGCTGTCGGAAAAGTACGCAGAAAACGCGGCGGTGTGCGGTTACCTGCAAGCGATGCAGGTGTATCTGCTCAAGACGGTGGTCGAGCAACTGGTCGATGACAGCAAGACCGACGCGGTCGCCCGTAAGTTGCTCGAAGAACAATATGGCCCGAGCCTGGTGGTCGGTCATCCGCACAGTGGCGGTGCCCCTGTGGTGTTCGAACCGCACCCGACTTACGACAACCTGTTCGGCCGTATCGAGTACAGCACTGATCAGGGCGCGCTCTACACCACTTATCGGCAGTTGCGTCCGGGCGCGCTGCACCGGGCCAACGGCGGCTTCCTGATTCTGGAAGCCGAAAAAATGCTCAGCGAACCCTTTGTCTGGGATGCGCTGAAGCGGGCCTTGCAGTCACGCAAACTGAAAATGGAATCGCCGCTGGGCGAGCTGGGCCGACTGGCCACGGTGACCCTGACGCCGCAACATATTCCGCTGCAGGTCAAAGTCGTCATCATTGGCGCACGCCAGCTGTATTACACGCTGCAAGACCTCGATCCGGATTTCCAGGAGATGTTCCGGGTACTCGTGGACTTCGATGAAGACATCCCGATGGTCGATGAGAGCCTCGAGCAGTTCGCCCAGTTGCTCAAGACCCGGACCTCGGAAGAAGGCATGGCCCCGCTGACCGCCGATGCGGTGGCGCGTCTGGCGACCTACAGTGCGCGGCTGGCCGAGCATCAGGGCCGTTTGTCGGCGCGCATTGGCGATCTGTTCCAGTTGGTCAGCGAGGCGGACTTCATTCGCGATCTGGCCGGTGACGAGATGACTGATGCCGGGCACATCGAACGTGCGCTCAAGGCCAAGGCCACCCGCACCGGGCGTGTGTCGGCACGGATTCTCGATGACATGCTGGCCGGGATCATCCTGATCGACACCGCTGGAGCGGCGGTCGGCAAGTGCAACGGGCTGACGGTGCTGGAGGTCGGCGACTCGGCGTTCGGCATACCGGCGCGAATCTCTGCCACGGTTTACCCCGGTGGCAGCGGCATCGTCGACATCGAGCGTGAGGTCAACCTCGGGCAGCCGATCCACTCCAAGGGTGTGATGATCCTCACCGGGTATCTGGGCAGCCGTTACGCCCAGGAATTCCCGTTGGCGATTTCGGCCAGTATCGCGCTGGAACAATCCTACGGTTACGTCGATGGTGACAGTGCATCGCTGGGCGAGGCCTGCACGTTGATTTCGGCATTGTCGAAAACCCCGCTCAAGCAGTGCTTCGCGATTACCGGTTCGATCAACCAGTTCGGTGAAGTGCAGGCGGTGGGCGGGGTCAACGAGAAGATCGAAGGCTTCTTCCGTCTTTGCGAAGCGCGTGGCTTGACCGGCGAGCAGGGCGCGATCATTCCTCAGGCCAACGTTGCCACGTTGATGCTCGATGAGCGGGTGCTGGCGGCCGTGCGTGCCGGGCAGTTCCATGTCTATGCGGTGCGTCAGGCCGATGAGGCACTGAGCCTGCTGGTGGGCGAGGCCGCCGGCGAGCCGGACGAAGAGGGTCAGTTCCCTGAGGGCAGCGTCAACGCGCGCGTGGTGGAGCGTTTGCGGGTGATCGCGGAAATGATCAGCGAAGATGACTTGAAAGAGGCCGAGAAGGAACATGTGCAGGCGCAGGAAATATTGGCTGCGGCCAAGCCTGCCTGACACCCGAAGCTGTACACAGCCATTGTGGCGAGGGAGCAAGCTCCCTCGCCACGGGGTTTGTGCATGGTACTGGGTCGTCATTTTGGTAGCGCTTTTTACCGCCCGGGTGGCGTCAAAAAACCAACAACGACCATTCGGCGCCTTCTAAGCTCCGTCAACTTGCTGACTCGACTTTTCTTCTATGCTCAGGACAAGGACATCGACAGTCATCACTGGATCGAGACAGCCTTCCCGTGGAGGCTGAATACCCGATTTACCGAGGGTCGCCGCCATGCCGCGCAACCTCTGCCTCACCCGCCAATGCCTGGGCCTGGTTACCCGTATTGAATGCAGTATTCGTCCGCTTGCCGGGGACACCGGTATGTGGACCTTGTTGTTTGCCGCCGGAATGGCCGGTGAACAACCTTCCGCCATCAAGGCCCAAGGCCCGTTTCATGGTCCTTTCGTGGCCGAGTCGATACTCGATACCATCGTTGAAAGCCTGACTCTGCACGGCTATCAGCTGGCCGATGACCCGCAAATCTGGTGTTTGCACTTGCAAGCCCAACTTCGGGAAATCAATGGTGGACGCTGCCGAAATCCGGGTGGTTTCCAGTTCAACCCCGAGCATTAGTGACTATTCGACAGGGTTGGGGTTTTCGGCCTTGTCGAGCTTGACCTCGAATCCGTATTCGACGGTATTGAGGTTGGTGCGCTGGTAGGTTTCCAGGCTGGTCGGCTGGCCGTAGAAATAATGCACCTCAACCAGCGCCGGGCCTTCTGCGCTGGCGTCGTGGCTGACCGCAAGAATCTCCTTCAGGTAATTTCCGCTCGCGTCCTTGGCGAAGAAGCGCCAGTTCTGGGCGGGGAATACTTTCTGGTCAACCACCAGGGCGTTGCCCTTGAGCTCCAGGCCTTTGGGCAGTTTCTGGGTGTCGAGGTTGTCTTTTGCAATATTGGCCAGAAACAACGGCATCGAGCCGACAGCATACGCCGGCGTTTCGGGGAACAAGGTCAGGTCGTAGGTGATGGTGGCGCGTAGCGGGTCGATTTCGAAGGCCTCGGCTGGCAATTCGATGGGCTCGCCACGTTTACCCTTATCGTCCTGGGTGAAGAAGGTCACGGGGGTGTCGCCAGGGCTGAAGGAGGAGCCGAGCAGTTCGTCGTTGAAGGTTTTCGGGTGATCGAATTCGATACGTGCCGCACTGGCGTCCTCGACGGACTGATTGACGTGGATGTTCTTTTTCAGCTGTTCCTCATCCAGTGCGGCGCCTTTGAGCCAGGTTGCGGCCTGATCGTCGTACACGACCACGGGCAGGTTCAGGCTCTGGATGGTTTTATCCGTGGTATTGCGGTCGAAGCGGCGTACTGGCAGTTCCAGGTCTTTGCGGGTGACGGTGACGGCCGAGAAGTCGAGGACGTTGACTTCGAGGTTTTCGATGGGACCGTTGAAGTACACCTTGGTGTAATGATGAGTCTGCTTGTGCTCGAACGCCTGTTGCTCGTCTTCTAGCTGTTTTTCGAACGCATCGCTCCAGGCGGTCTGCTTCTGCATCTCGGCCAGTTGTTTTTGATAGAACCCGATTTGGGCGGCATCTTCGTTGATCGAGCCCGAGCGTGAGAGAAGCTGCCCGGTCGTGTCCCTGGCCTGGACAATCAGCGGATTGAGCGGGGTATCGCTGACGTCTGGTGCCAGTGCTGCGCTGTTGTTGACTTCGACCTCGGCGTAGTTCTTTTCGAGGGCCTTCAGGGTGACGCTGATGTTGTCGTCAGTGCGGGTCTGGCCCACGTCCTTTTTCGTCAGGTCGAAGGTGAATACCTTGCGCGGTGCAATGACCTCGACTTTACCTTTCAGGGTTGTCGGTTGCGGCTGGCTTTTGCTGTCGATGTTCTCGCCCTCGACAAAAGGGTAGGCCACGGTCAGGTCATCCGGATTGGTCAGGCCGGCGCTTGAAGGGCTCAACTGAATGCCGGGATCGGTTTCCGACCATTCGGGCTGGAAAGGGACGACCTTCTTGTTGCTTAGCGTGACCGACTGCCATTCCAGCCCATGCGGAAAGGGGAACTCGGAAGGCATGTTGAAGCTGAAGGGAAACACCGGCTGCAAGTCGGTCAGATACTCGGAGCTGGAGTCCTTGCGCAATACGAACAGGCCATTGATGTAGGTGTCGACCAGCGCCTGTGGGCTGGGATAGTGCTTGAGCAGGGCCATGGCATCTTCACCGTATTCGGTGGCGATCGGCTTGATGGCAAGCTTTTGCTGTGCGCGCTCGAGCAGCAGCAACGAGCCACCGAGGTTGGCCACGGCATCCTTGAGCTGGGGATCCTGAATCGCGTCCAGCGACTTCTCGAACTGTGCGGTCTTCTCCTCGAGGCTTTGCGGGCGCTTCTCATCGCTGGGTGAGCAGCCGCCGATCAGTACCGCAAGGCAAAGGCCGACAGTCGTTAAAGGCAATCGCAAATCCATTTTCCGGTTTTCCTCTACAACGCAAATAAACAATGCGAATGCTTTGGACACTAGCAGAAAAACGCTTTGGCAGACTCGCAGGTTGTGGATTTGTCTGCGGTTTATGGGGTTTTGAGCGGCTGATATACTCGCCGCCGTTTAAAACCCTTGTGTGAGATTCAATGGAACGTTTTGTCGAAAATGCAATGTACGCCTCGCGCTGGCTGCTGGCGCCGATCTACTTCGGTTTGTCCCTGGGCCTGCTGGCCCTCGCGCTGAAATTCTTTCA
The DNA here is from genome assembly GCF_058800905.1 of Pseudomonas sp. GW822-FHT04C11. NCBI lineage: Bacteria > Pseudomonadati > Pseudomonadota > Gammaproteobacteria > Pseudomonadales > Pseudomonadaceae > Pseudomonas > Pseudomonas sp. GW822-FHT04C11. The sequence goes on from NZ_JBXAMS010000001.1 coordinate 507,333, forward strand.
GGAAGTCTTCCACGTTATTCCCAACGTGTTCTCGATGGCCGAGTCCGATCTGATTCTGGTGCTGTTGTCGCTGATCGACATGGCGCTGGTGGGCGGCTTGCTGGTGATGGTGATGATTTCCGGCTACGAAAACTTCGTGTCCGAACTCGACATTGATGAAGGCAAGGAGAAGCTCAACTGGTTGGGCACGATGGACTCTTCTTCCCTGAAGATGAAAGTCGCGGCCTCGATCGTGGCGATTTCCTCGATTCACCTGTTGCGCATCTTCATGGACGCCAGGAACGTCGATCCCGAGCACCTGAAGTGGTACGTGATCATTCACATGACCTTCGTGATCTCGGCGTTTGCCATGGGCTACCTGGACAAGCTGACCAAGCACTGATCCGCTTTGGAATGTCCCCTGTGGCGAGCGAGCTTGCTCGCGCTCGGCTGCGCAGCAGTCGTAAAACCTGAGGGCGCGATTTACCTGATTAACTGCATTGGCAGGTTTCAGGACCGCTTCGCGCCCCAGCGCGAGCAAGCTCGCTCGCCCCAGCCATTGTGAAACGGACGGGCGGCGGCGTTTGTGGCTTGTGCTTTTGTACGCCGAGGCATATCCCTGTAAATGTCTTGGCTCGCCATCGCGCGGGGTGCGCTCATGAACCTGCAAGAGTTGAACGCCTATGCCATCGCCGGGAAGGTCGATGAGCTGAACCTGATCTCGATGGAAGGCGGGATCTATCTGTTAGAGGCACGGATACATGGCGCCGCTCATCCAATCGACGACACCCATGGGCAAACACTGCATTTGCGTTCGGTAGAGCATGCTCGTGAAGTCCTTCATGCCTTTCCCAAGCTGACGTTCAACCTGATTCACACCTCGGTGCACGATGAGATGTGCGGTCTGGGCACCAGCGGGGAAGAGAGCCTGAAGGTGCCCATATCCCAATAGCGCTGACAGCCCTGATCACCGCAATGGCATCTGTGCTAGTCTGCTCGCCCTTTTGGTTCCGGGCGCTCCGGGATGCGCTGTGCACGCACGGCAATGTCCCGAGCCGTCCGCACAGCGGAGCAGTGTCATGTCCGAAGTAAATCTGTCCACCGACGAAACCCGCGTCAGCTACGGCATCGGCCGTCAGTTGGGCGACCAACTGCGCGACAACCCGCCACCGGGCGTTAGCCTGGACGCGATCCTGGCCGGTCTGACCGACGCATTCGCCGGCAAGGAAAGCCGCGTTGGCCAGGAAGCAATGTCTGCCAGCTTCAAGGTCATCCGCGAAATCATGCAAGCCGAAGCTGCTGCCAAGGCTGAAGCGGCCGCTGGCGAAGGCCTGGCATTCCTGGCTGAAAACGCCAAGCGTGACGGCATCACCACTCTGGCTTCCGGCCTGCAGTTCGAAGTACTGACTCAAGGTGAAGGCGCCAAGCCAACCCGTGAAGATCAAGTGCGTACTCACTACCACGGCACGCTGATCGACGGCACTGTGTTCGACAGCTCCTACGATCGTGGTCAGCCTGCAGAATTCCCGGTTGGCGGCGTAATCGCCGGCTGGACCGAAGCTCTGCAACTGATGAACGCCGGTAGCAAATGGCGCCTGTACGTGCCGAGCGAACTGGCTTACGGCGCACAAGGCGTTGGCAGCATTCCGCCGCACAGCGTTCTGGTGTTCGACGTCGAGCTGCTCGACGTTCTGTAAGCCCGAATGCGTAGGAGCAGAGCTTGCTAGCGATCTCACCGCGGTTTTACCGTTGAACCGGGTCGCCTGCATCGCGAGCAAGCTTTGCTCCTACGGGGGTTACGTCACTCATATTTCGAACTTGGTGTTCGAATCATTCATCGGGCGCAATGCCCGGGCGTAGCAGAATAGAAACAGGTTGCGTACCAGCTCCTTGAGCACCACTGGCTCGCTGGAACTCAGGCCATTGAGGTCGAGGTCGCCCTGGTCCTGCAGCTCACTCAAGGCTTCTTCTTCCAATACCGCACACACTTCCCCGGTTTCCCGATGCAGGATCCTGAGGTACGGGTGTGGACGATCCAGCCATGCATCGATCAAGTAAGTCATGATGCTCATCTCCTTTTTAATGGTTTGATGAGAATAATTCCTATTCAATTAATAGCAAGTACCTATTGGCGGTTTCTGCTGTTTTCTGTAGGGGAATTGCTGAGGGTCAAAACGGCTGGCGTTTTGCTATTGGGCAGGATTGCTGGGGGATCGGGCGAGGGTGAGGCTCCATCCCACGCAGGGCGCAGGATGGAATACAGCAGGTTCAGACTTTTCTGACGAACTCGGATTTGAGCTTCATCGGGCCGATACCGTCGATCTTGCAGTCGATGTCGTGGTCGCCATCGCACAGGCGGATGTTCTTGACCTTGGTGCCGACCTTGACCACCAGCGATGTGCCCTTGACCTTGAGGTCCTTGATCACGGTGATGGTGTCGCCATCTTGCAGGACGTTGCCGACCGAATCCTTTTTCACGGTTTCATCGGACGCTGCGTCGGCTTCGCCGTTGGCGGACCACTCGTGGGCGCACTCTGGGCAGATCAGTTGGGCGCCGTCTTCATAGGTGTATTCGGAATTGCATTTCGGGCAGGGTGGCAACGTGCTCACTAAAGCTCCTTGGATTCAGGATGGCTAAAAGCGCACATTATATAGGGTTTTAGGCGGGGATGGGGTCAACACTTGCAGCAAGGTGTCTTCGATGTCGCACTGTCGGGTAGAGGCGTCTGTAGGAGCACGGCTTGCCAGCGATGGCGTTCTTGAGATCGCTATCGCGAGCAAGCTCTGCTTCTACAAAGAGCGGGTCAGTGCGTGCGGGCGACCGCAAACTCGCTCAACTCGACCAATGCATCCCTGTATTCGCTGGCGGGCAACATTTCGAGGCATTTGATCGCACGGGCCACGTAATCGCGGGCCAGTTGTGCGGTGTAGTCCAGCGAGCCCGAGGCTTCCACGGCAGCGCGGATGCTTTCCAGGTCTTCGATACCACCTTTCTGAATTGCCCGGCGCACCAGTGCCGCTTGCTCCGGCGTGCCTTCGCGCATGGTGTAGATCAGCGGCAGGGTCGGCTTGCCTTCGGCCAGATCGTCACCGACGTTCTTGCCCAGGGTTTCTGCGTCGCCTTTGTAATCCAGCAGGTCGTCGACCAGCTGGAAGGCCACACCGAGGTGGTCGCCAAAGGTGCGCAAGGCTTCGCTCTGTTCTGGTGTAGCGCCAGCCAGGGCCGCGGCACTGTGGGTCGAAGCCTCGAAAAGCATCGCGGTTTTGCCGCGGATGACTTCCATGTAGGTTTCTTCGGTGGTGCTGGCGTCGCGCACCTTGGACAGCTGCAGGACTTCGCCTTCGGCGATGATCCGCGTGGCTTGCGAGAGAATCTTCATCACCGGCATCGAGCCCAGTTCGACCATCATCTCGAACGAGCGCGAGTACAGGAAATCACCCACCAGCACGCTCGGGGCGTTGCCCCACATGGCGTTGGCGGTCGAGCGGCCACGGCGCATGCCGGACATGTCGACCACGTCGTCGTGCAGCAGGGTGGCGGTGTGCAGGAATTCGATGGTGGCGGCCAGCAAGCGCATGTCGTCGCCTTCGCGCCCCAGGGCCTTGCCACACAGCAACACTAATAAAGGGCGCAGGCGTTTACCGCCAGCCGAGGTAATGTAATCGCCGATTTTCGATACCAGCGGCACTCGGGAAGTCAGCTGCTTCTTGATGATGCCGTCGACGGCGTTAAAATCGTCCGCCACCGCGCGGTAGAAAGCTTGGGGTTGCATCAGCGACAGTCGCTCCAGAAGGGTTGCGCGGCATGCTAGGACCCACGTCCGGGCCTGTCAAGGCGCGATGGACGGCCACTTGCAACGCGCTCGTGGCTTGCGTACAATCGCGCACCCTGAACTTCCTGGGCAGCACCTGCCTTACGCAATTGCATTTGGGTCGTTCCATCCCATGCAGCCATGCCAGCCAATACCTCTTCTTATAAAGAGCTGGGTGAGCAGGATTATCGGAGAAATACCATGTCGTACGCAGTAATCGTTACTGGTGGCAAGCAATACAAGGTCGCCCCAGGTGAATACCTGAAGATCGAGAAACTGGAAATCGCTACCGGCGAATCCGTAACTTTTGATCGCGTTCTGTTGGTCGCCAATGGCGATGACGTGAATATCGGCGCTCCAGTTGTTGCTGGCGCTACCGTTGTGGCTGAAGTGATCTCCCAAGGTCGTCACGATAAAGTCCGCATCATCAAGTTCCGTCGTCGTAAGCACCACATGAAGCGTATGGGCCACCGCCAGTGGTACACCGAGATCAAAATCACCGGTATTCAGGCTTAATTTCAGCCTAATTCCTCACTAGGAGAATTGAACTCATGGCACACAAAAAAGCTGGTGGTAGTACCCGTAACGGTCGCGACTCAGAAGCCAAACGCCTTGGCGTGAAGATGTATGGCGGCCAGAAAATCATTCCGGGCAACATCATCGTGCGTCAGCGCGGCACCCAATTCCACGCCGGTTACGGTGTTGGCATGGGTAAAGATCACACCCTCTTCGCGAAAATCGAAGGCGTGATCAAGTTTGAAGTAAAAGGCGCGTTCAACCGCCGTTACGTGAGCGTTGTCGCGGCTTAATTGCGCGATCGCTGGAAAAGCCCTGTCTTGCGACGGGGCTTTTTCGTTTGTGGGGTGAGTCTCTTGCAAAACTGTTTGTATGGGCTGCCGGCGCTGGATTATGCGGTCGTTGATTGAGGTCGCTGCGCTCATTTTTGCAAGAGTCTTATGTCTTAGTGTTTTTCGGCTCGTCCGTATGGCGAGAGGCGTTTTGTTATGAAGTTTGTTGATGAAGTATCGATTCGAGTAAAAGCTGGCGACGGCGGCAATGGCTGCATGAGTTTCCGTCGGGAAAAATTCATCGAAAACGGCGGTCCTAACGGCGGTGATGGTGGTGACGGCGGCTCGGTCTACATGATCGCCGACGAAAACCTCAACACCCTGGTTGACTACCGTTACACCCGGCACTTTGATGCCGAGCGTGGCGCCAACGGCGGCAGCACTGACTGCACCGGTAAAAAAGGTGAGGAGCTGGTCCTGCGGGTTCCGGTCGGCACCACGGTCATTGACTCTGCTACGCAAGAAGTCATTGGCGACCTGACCAAGGCTGGTCAGCGTCTGTTGGTGGCGCATGGCGGCTGGCACGGTCTGGGTAACACCCGTTTCAAATCCAGTACCAACCGCGCACCGCGCCAGACTACGCCAGGCAAGCCGGGCGAGCAGCGTGATCTCAAGCTGGAAATGAAGGTGTTGGCCGACGTGGGTCTGCTGGGCTTGCCGAATGCCGGCAAAAGTACCTTTATCCGTTCGGTCTCGGCGGCCAAGCCGAAAGTTGCCGATTATCCGTTCACCACGCTGGTGCCAAACCTCGGCGTGGTCAGCGTCGATCGCTGGAAGAGCTTCGTCATTGCCGACATTCCGGGTCTGATCGAAGGTGCGTCCGATGGCGCGGGCCTGGGGATTCGCTTCCTCAAGCACTTGTCGCGTACTCGCCTGTTGCTGCACCTCGTCGACATGGCGCCGCTGGATGACACCAGTGCTCCGGACGCGGCTGAAGTCATTGTCAGCGAGCTGACCAAGTTCAGCCCTTCGCTGGCAGAGCGTGATCGCTGGCTGGTGCTGAACAAGTGCGACCAGATCCTTGAAGAAGAGCACGAAGAGCGGGTCAAGGAGATCGTTGATCGTCTGGAGTGGACCGGTCCGGTCTACGTGATCTCGGCCATTGCCAAAGAGGGCACCGAGCGCCTGACGCGCGACATCATGCGTTACCTGGAGGATCGTGCCGATCGTCTGGCTAACGACCCGGTCTACAAGGAAGAGTTGGCCGATCTCGATCAGCGCATCGAAGACGAAGCTCGTGCCCAGTTGCAGGCGCTGGATGACCAGCGTGCCCTGCGCCGCAGCGGCGTGAAGTCGGTCCATGACATCGGTGACGATGACTGGGATGAAGAGGATGTGGATGATGAAGATGGTCCGGAAATCATTTACGTGCGCGACTGATTCGTTGCAGTAAACTTAAGCGCCGCTCTATCGAGCGGCGTTTTGGTATCTGGAAATCGGTAGTCACGAATAACGTTACGGGCAGCGCTGGGTCGCGCTGTCCTCAAGCTAAGGTTGAAGATGATGCGGAGCAAGGTGACAGGTGCGCAGCGTTGGGTCGTGAAGATCGGCAGCGCTTTGCTGACGGCTGACGGCAAGGGTCTGGATCGCGCAGCAATGAGCGTCTGGGTTGAGCAGATGGTCGCGCTGCATGAGGCGGGTGTCGAGCTGGTGCTGGTGTCCTCGGGGGCGGTGGCGGCAGGTATGAGTCGCCTTGGCTGGACCGCACGACCCAGTGCGATGCACGAGTTGCAGGCGGCTGCCGCCATCGGTCAGATGGGGTTGGTGCAGGCTTGGGAGTCGAGCTTTGCCGAGCATGGCCGGCACACGGCGCAGATTCTCCTGACTCACGATGACTTGTCTGATCGCAAGCGTTACCTCAACGCCCGCAGCACCTTGCGTGCGCTGGTCGATCTCAAGGTCATTCCGGTGATCAACGAGAACGATACGGTGGTCACCGACGAAATCCGTTTCGGTGACAACGATACGCTGGCGGCGCTGGTGGCCAACCTGGTCGAGGCTGACCTGTTGGTGATCCTCACTGATCGTGACGGCATGTTCGACGCCGATCCGCGCAACAACCCTGATGCCAAGCTGATTTACGAAGCGCGCGCCGATGATCCGGCGCTGGACGCGGTCGCGGGCGGCACTGGCGGTGCGTTGGGTCGTGGCGGTATGCAGACCAAATTGCGCGCGGCGCGTCTGGCGGCGCGTTCGGGGGCTCACACGATCATCGTGGGTGGGCGTCTTGAGCGTGTGCTGGATCGTTTGAAGGCGGGTGAGCGCATCGGCACCTTGCTGTCGCCTGAGCGCGGCCTGCTGGCGGCGCGCAAGCAGTGGCTGGCCGGGCACTTGCAGACTCGCGGCACGCTGGTGCTGGATGAGGGGGCGGTCACGGCGTTGTCTCGGGGTAATAAAAGTCTGCTGCCGGTTGGCGTCAAGCTGGTTCAGGGCAGCTTCCGTCGCGGTGAAATGGTGGTGTGCGTGGCGCCGGACGGTCGTGAGATTGCCCGTGGCTTGGCCAACTACAGTGCGCTTGAGGCGCAAAAAATCATCGGTCAATCGTCTGAGGCGATTGTCGGTTTGCTGGGTTACATGGCGGAGCCGGAGTTGGTTCACCGCGATAACCTGATTCTGGTTTAAGGAAAACGCGAATGCGCATGGCAAAAGGATTGTTGGGGTTGCTGTTGGCGATGCCGCTGCTGGCTTCGGCTGAAGAAATTGGTCAAGTATCGACCGTGTTCAAATTTGTCGGGCCGAATGACCGCATCGTCGTCGAGGCATTTGATGATCCGAAGGTCGATGGCGTGACCTGCTACCTGTCGCGAGCCAAGACGGGTGGTGTGAAGGGTGGTCTGGGGTTGGCCGAGGATCGGTCGGAAGCGTCCATTGCTTGTCGTCAGGTCGGCCCGATCAGCTTCAAGGGGGAGCTCAAGGATGGCGAGGAGGTGTTCAAGGAGCGCACATCGCTGGTGTTCAAGACCATGCAGGTGGTGCGTTTCCTCGACAAGAAGCGCAACACCTTGGTGTACCTGGTCTACAGCGATCGCCTGATCGAAGGCAGTCCGCAGAATGCCGTGACCGCGATTCCGATTTTGCCGTGGGCACACGCTCAGTAATCTGATGCAAATCCAGTGTGGGAGCGAGCGGGCTCGCGCCCACTTTTTTTGCACTGCATTCGCTAAATCGCAGGCAATAAAAAACCGACCCTGGGGTCGGTTTTTTAATGAGCGTGTCGCTTAGGCAGCAGCGGCAACGTTCAGAGCCTTGACGTGGCCATTCAGGCGGCTCTTATGGCGAGCAGCTTTGTTCTTGTGGATGATGCCTTTATCGGCCATACGGTCGATAACTGGCACAGCCAGAACGTAAGCGGCTTGCGCTTTTTCAGCGTCTTTTGCGTCGATGGCTTTAACTACATTCTTGATGTAGGTACGAACCATGGAACGCAGGCTGGCGTTGTGGCTGCGACGCTTCTCAGCCTGTTTTGCACGTTTTTTGGCGGAAGGTGTGTTGGCCACCGTCGAGCTCCTCGAAAGACTTTTTAGGAAATAGCAAACAAAATAGGCCGCGAATCATGCCGATGAGTTGAAGTCTTGTCAAGGGCGGGTGATGCGTTCCGCTGAGTGGTCGATCTAAAGAGGCGGGATATTTATTTCCGGCGCTTGACCTGTAAACTCGCGAGCTTTGGCTCTGTGCTGTTGCGGCGCGGAGTATCGCATAAGTGGGCGGTTTGTTCGCCTGCTGTTTATCGACAGGCAAAAACTCTTCAATGAACCTGCTTAAATCGTTGGCCGCCGTCAGCTCTATCACGATGCTTTCCCGGGTTCTGGGGTTCGTCCGTGACACGCTCGTCGCACGCATATTTGGCGCCGGGATGGCCACAGACGCCTTCTTTATCGCCTTCAAACTGCCCAATCTGTTGCGGCGAATCTTCGCCGAGGGGGCGTTTTCCCAGGCCTTTGTGCCGATCCTGGCGGAATACAAAAGTCAGCAGGGCGAGGAGGCGACACGAACTTTCATCGCTTACGTGTCGGGCTTGCTCACGCTGGTACTGGCGCTGGTCACGATTCTGGGGATGGTCGCGGCGCCCTGGGTCATCTGGGCAACGGCCCCGGGGTTTACCAATACGCCGGAAAAATTCCAGCTGACCTCCAGCCTGTTACGAGTGACCTTTCCTTATATATTGCTGATCTCGCTGTCCTCGCTGGCCGGGGCGATCCTCAATACCTGGAACCGTTTTTCGGTGCCGGCCTTCGTGCCGACGCTGCTCAACGTCAGCATGATCGTCTTCGCATTGTTCCTGACGCCGTACTTCGATCCGCCGGTAATGGCCCTGGGCTGGGCCGTGCTGGTCGGTGGCCTGGCGCAATTGCTCTATCAACTGCCGCACCTGAAAAAAATCGGCATGTTGGTGTTGCCGCGCCTTAATCTGCGCGATACCGGTGTCTGGCGGGTGATGAAACAGATGCTGCCAGCGATCCTCGGGGTCTCGGTCAGCCAGATTTCGCTGATCATCAACACCATTTTTGCCTCGTTTCTGGTGGCGGGTTCGGTGTCCTGGATGTATTACGCCGACCGCCTGATGGAATTGCCATCCGGCGTTCTCGGTGTGGCATTGGGCACGATTTTGCTGCCGACGCTGGCCAAAACCTACGCCAGCAAGGATCGCCACGAATACTCGCGTATTCTCGATTGGGGTCTGCGCCTGTGCTTCGTGCTGGTGCTGCCGTGCTCGCTGGCGCTGGGGATTCTGGCGGAGCCGCTGACCGTTTCGCTGTTCCAGTACGGTCAATTCAGCGCATTTGATGCCTCGATGACCCAGCGCGCCCTGATTGCCTACTCGGTCGGTTTGCTCGGGATTATCGTGATTAAAGTGCTGGCGCCGGGGTTCTATGCGCAACAAAACATTCGCACACCGGTAAAAATCGCGATTTTCACGCTGGTCGTCACTCAGCTGTTCAACCTGGCCTTGATCGGCCCGTTGAAACACGCAGGGCTGGCCTTGGCCATTAGCTTGGGTGCATGTATCAACGCCGGTTTATTGTTCTATCAGTTGCGCAAACAGAAGATGTATCAGCCACAGCCAGGCTGGGGCCTGTTCGGGCTCAAACTGGTGGTTGCGGTGACGGTGATGTCCGTGGTTCTGCTGGGGGCGATGCATTTCATGCCGGCCTGGGGCGAAGGGCACATGCCGGGGCGCTTCCTGCGTCTGGGGGCTTTGGTCGGTGCTGGTGTGGTGACCTATTTCGGTATGTTGGCGTTGATGGGCTTCCGTCTGCGGGACTTCAATCGCAAGGCGTTGAACTGAAGACGCGGCATCAATAATCGCGGGTCGGGCGCCAGTTTTGTCGGTTCGATCACTTTGGGTTACGGTGTTGCCTGTTGTCGGCCGCCGGGTGTGGTTATAATCGACCACTTTATGAGCAAGAAGCGCGTTATGCAGCTGGTTCGAGGCCTCCACAATTTGCGCCCCCAGCATCGGGGCTGTGTCGCCACTATTGGCAACTTTGACGGTGTTCACCGTGGTCACCAGGCTATCCTGGCCCGACTGCGTGAGCGTGCGCTCGAGTTGGGTGTACCCAGCTGCGTGGTGATTTTCGAGCCGCAGCCGCGTGAGTTTTTCGCCCCGGACACGGCTCCAGCCCGTCTGGCGCGCTTGCGCGACAAGCTGCAGTTGCTGGCCGCCGAGGGTGTTGACCGGGTTCTGTGCCTGGCTTTCAATCATCGTTTGAGCAAGCTCAGCGCTGCCGAGTTCGTTGACACCATTCTGGTCGATGGCCTGGGTGTGCAGCATCTGGAGGTCGGTGACGACTTCCGTTTCGGCTGTGACCGGGTAGGGGATTTCGATTTCCTGCTACAGGCCGGGGCCGTCCAGGGGTTCACCGTCGAAGCGGCGCAGACCGTTGAACTGGACGGGTTGCGTGTCAGCAGCACGCAAGTGCGTAATGCCTTGGCCGCCGCTGATTTTACCTTGGCCGAGCGCTTGCTCGGTCATCCGTACGGGATTGCCGGGCGGGTCCTGCACGGGCAGAAGCTGGCGCGCCAATTGGGTACGCCAACCGCCAACGTGCAACTCAAGCGTCGTCGTGTACCGCTGACCGGGGTTTACCTGGTGAGCGTCGAAGTCGACGGCAAGACCTGGCCAGGCGTCGCCAATATTGGCGTTCGGCCAACGGTTGAAGGTGATGGCAAAGCCCACCTTGAAGTCCATATTCTAGATTTTGCCGGCGATCTGTATGACCGGCGTTTGACGGTGGTTTTCCACCACAAGCTGCGCGAAGAGCAGCGTTTCGCCTCTCTGGAGGCGCTTAAGACGGCGATCAATGCGGATGTCGCCGCCGCCCGTGCCCTAGCCGCACCTAGCGCCAATCGCTAATGAAGAGCCTTAAATGACCGACTATAAAGCCACGCTAAACCTTCCGGACACCGCCTTCCCAATGAAGGCCGGCCTGCCTCAGCGCGAACCGCAGATTCTGCAGCGCTGGGACAGCATTGGCCTGTACCAGAAGTTGCGTGAGATTGGTAAGGATCGTCCGAAGTTCGTTCTGCACGACGGTCCTCCGTACGCCAACGGCACCATTCATATCGGTCATGCGCTCAACAAGATTCTCAAGGACATGATCATCCGCTCGAAGACCCTTTCGGGTTTCGATGCGCCTTATGTTCCGGGCTGGGACTGCCACGGTCTGCCGATCGAGCACAAAGTCGAAGTGACCCACGGCAAGAACCTCACGGCGGATAAAACCCGTGAGCTGTGCCGTGCCTACGCCACCGAGCAGATCGAAGGCCAGAAGTCCGAGTTCATCCGCCTGGGTGTGCTGGGTGACTTCGCCAACCCGTACAAGACCATGGATTTCAAGAACGAGGCCGGCGAAATCCGCGCCTTGGCGGAAATCGTCAAGGGTGGTTTCGTGTTCAAGGGCCTCAAGCCTGTGAACTGGTGCTTCGACTGCGGTTCGGCCCTGGCTGAAGCCGAAGTTGAATACGAGAACAAAAAGTCCTCGACCATCGACGTCGCCTTCCCGATTGCCGACGAAGCCAAACTGGCTGCCGCCTTCGGCCTGCCATCGTTGGGCAAACCGGCTTCGATCGTGATCTGGACCACCACCCCGTGGACCATCCCGGCCAACCAGGCGCTGAACGTTCACCCCGAGTTCAACTACGCCCTGGTCGACGTCGGCGACAAACTGCTGGTCTTGGCTGAAGAGCTGGTCGAGTCGTGCCTGGCTCGCTACAACCTCGAAGGCTCGGTCATCGCCACCGCCACTGGTGCGGCGCTGGAACTGATCAACTTCCGTCACCCGTTCTACGATCGCCTGTCGCCGGTTTACCTGGCCGAGTACGTCGAACTGGGCGCCGGCACTGGCGTGGTTCACTCCTCGCCGGCCTACGGTGTAGACGACTTCGTGACCTGCAAAGCTTACGGCATGGTCAACGACGACATCCTCAATCCGGTGCAAAGCAACGGCGTTTACGTGCCGTCGCTGGAGTTTTTTGGCGGCCAGTTCATCTGGAAGGCCAACCCGGCTATCGTCGACAAGCTGACGGAAGTCGGTGCGCTGCTGCACACCAGCATCATCGAACACAGCTACATGCACTGCTGGCGTCACAAGACCCCGCTGATCTACCGCGCTACGGCGCAGTGGTTCATCGGCATGGACAAACAGCCGGCAACGGGCGACACCTTGCGCAAACGCGCGATCAAAGCCATCGAAGACACCAAATTCGTACCGGCCTGGGGCCAGGCGCGCCTGCATTCGATGATCGCCAACCGTCCGGACTGGTGCATCTCCCGTCAGCGCAACTGGGGCGTGCCGATCCCGTTCTTCCTGCACAAGGAAAGCGGCGAACTGCACCCACGTACCGTCGAGCTGATGGAAGAGGTCGCCCAGCGCGTCGAAGTCGAGGGCATCGAAGCCTGGTTCAAGATGGACGCAGCCGAGTTGCTCGGTGACGAAGCGCCGCAGTACGACAAGATCAGCGACACCCTCGACGTCTGGTTCGATTCGGGCACCACGCACTGGCACGTCCTGCGCGGTTCGCACCCGATGGGCCACGAGAACGGTCCGCGTGCCGACCTGTACCTGGAAGGTTCCGACCAACACCGCGGCTGGTTCCACTCGTCGCTGTTGACCGGTTGCGCCATCGACAACCATGCGCCGTACCGCGAACTGCTGACCCACGGTTTCACCGTCGACGAAGCCGGTCGCAAGATGTCCAAGTCCCTGGGCAACGTGATCGCGCCGCAGAAAGTCAACGACACCCTGGGCGCCGATATCATGCGCCTGTGGGTCGCTTCGACCGATTATTCGGGTGAAATGGCGGTTTCCGACCAGATCCTGCAACGCAGTGCGGACGCCTACCGGCGGATCCGTAACACCGCGCGCTTCCTGCTTTCCAACCTGACCGGTTTCAATCCGGCCACCGACATCCTGCCGGCAGAAGAAATGCTCGCGCTGGATCGTTGGGCCGTGGACCGTACCTTGCTGCTGCAACGCGAGCTGCAAGAGCACTACGGTGAATACCGTTTCTGGAACGTCTACTCCAAGGTGCACAACTTCTGCGTGCAGGAGCTGGGCGGTTTCTACCTCGACATCATCAAGGACCGTCAGTACACCACTGGCGCCAACAGCAAGGCCCGCCGTTCGGCGCAAACTGCGCTGTTCCACATCTCCGAAGCGCTGGTGCGCTGGATCGCGCCGATCCTCGCGTTCACCGCTGATGAGCTGTGGCAATACCTGCCGGGCGAGCGCAATGAATCGGTCATGCTCAACACCTGGTACGAAGGCCTCAGCGAGTTGCCGGAAGGCTTCGAACTGGACCGCGCCTACTGGGAGCGGATCATGGCGGTCAAGGTCGCGGTCAACAAGGAAATGGAAATCCAGCGCGCGGCCAAGGCCGTGGGCGGTAACCTGCAAGCCGAAGTGACGCTGTTCGCCGAAGAGGCGCTGAGCGCCGACCTGGCCAAGCTGAGCAACGAACTGCGCTTCGTGCTGATCACCTCGACCGCGAGCATTGCACCGTTCGTGCAAGCGCCGGCCGACGCGGTTGAAACCGAAGTCAGCGGTCTGAAACTCAAAGTGGTCAAGTCGAGCTTCGCCAAGTGCGCCCGTTGCTGGCACTGCCGTGAAGACGTTGGCGTGAACCCCGAGCATCCGGAAATCTGCGGTCGTTGCGTCGACAACATCAGCGGTGCTGGCGAGGTTCGTCACTATGCCTAATGCTGCTAGCCGTTTCGGACGGCTGAGCTGGCTCTGGTTGAGCGTGCTGGTTCTGGTCATTGACCAGGCCAGCAAGTTCCACTTCGAAAGCTCGCTGACCATGTACCAGCAAATCGTGGTGATCCCTGATTATTTCAGCTGGACCCTGGCCTACAACACAGGCGCGGCCTTCAGTTTCCTGGCTGACAGCTCCGGCTGGCAGCGCTGGTTGTTTGCCCTGATCGCGGTTGTGGTCAGTGCGGTGCTGGTGGTCTGGCTCAAGCGTCTGGGGCGCAACGACACCTGGCTGGCGATTGCGCTGGCACTGGTGCTCGGCGGCGCGCTGGGCAACCTGTACGACCGCATTGCCCTGGGCCATGTGATCGATTTCATTCTGGTGCATTGGCAGAACCGCTGGTATTTCCCGGCGTTCAACTTTGCCGACAGCGCCATCAGCGTCGGGGCTGTGATGCTCGCGCTGGATATGTTCAAAAGCAAGAAGACCGGAGAAGCCGTTCATGACTGAACAGGTATTGGCTGAGCAACGCATCGGCCAGAACACGGAAGTCACATTGCACTTTGCATTGCGCCTGGAGAACGGCGACACCGTCGACAGCACCTTCGACAAAGCCCCGGCGACCTTCAAGGTCGGCGACGGCAACCTGCTGCCAGGTTTCGAAGCTGCGCTGTTTGGCTTCAAGGCGGGTGACAAGCGTAATCTGACGATTCAGCCAGAAAACGCCTTTGGCCAGCCCAACCCGCAAAACGTGCAGATCATCCCGCGTTCGCAGTTCCAGGATATGGAACTGTCCGAAGGCCTGCTGGTGATCTTCAACGATGCGGCGAATACTGAGCTGCCCGGTGTGGTCAAGGCATTCGATGACGCTCAGGTGACCATCGACTTCAACCACCCGCTGGCTGGCAAGACATTGACCTTTGACGTAGAAATCATCAACGTCAAAGCGCTGTAACCTGTAGGAGCTGAGCTTGCTGGCGATGAGGGCCTGACATTCAACATTGATGTTGACTGACAATCAGTCATCGCGAGCAAGCTCAGCTCCTACAAATGATCTAATTTCTTGCGCGCAAGACACGAGGCACAGCATGCAAATCAAACTCGCCAACCCCCGTGGCTTCTGCGCCGGCGTGGACCGGGCGATCGAAATCGTCAACCGCGCCCTGGAAGTCTTCGGGCCGCCAATCTATGTACGCCACGAAGTGGTCCACAACAAATTCGTCGTTGAAGACCTGCGCGCACGCGGGGCAATCTTCGTTGAAGAACTGGATCAGGTGCCGGACGACGTCATCGTGATTTTCAGCGCCCATGGGGTTTCCCAGGCCGTTCGTACCGAAGCTGCAGGCCGTGGCCTGAAGGTCTTCGATGCGACTTGCCCATTGGTGACCAAAGTGCACATCGAAGTGGCGCGCTACAGCCGCGACGGTCGTGAGTGCATTCTGATCGGCCACGCCGGTCACCCGGAAGTCGAAGGCACCATGGGCCAGTACGACGCCAGCAACGGTGGTGCGATCTACCTCGTCGAAGACGAAAAGGACGTTGCCGCGTTGAATGTGCGCAATCCTGAAACACTCGCCTTCGTCACTCAGACCACCTTGTCGATGGACGACACCAGCCGTGTGATCGATGCCTTGCGCACTCGCTTCCCGGCCATTGGCGGCCCACGCAAGGACGACATCTGCTACGCCACGCAAAACCGTCAGGACGCCGTCAAGCAACTGGCTGACGAATGTGACGTGGTGCTGGTGGTCGGCAGCCCGAACAGCTCCAACTCCAACCGCTTGCGCGAGCTGGCTGAGCGCATGTCTACCCCGGCGTACCTGATCGACGGTGCCGAAGACATGCAGCGTAGCTGGTTCGATGGCGTCGAGCGTATCGGCATCACCGCCGGGGCCTCAGCACCGGAAGTGCTGGTTCGTGGCGTTATCGAGCAACTGCAGGCCTGGGGCGCTACCGGCGCCGATGAACTGGCCGGTCGCGAGGAGAACATCACCTTCTCCATGCCCAAAGAGCTACGCGTTCGCTCCCTGCTCTGATTCCTCACCTCCCGCACACAAGGCCTGCTCGGCCTTGTCGCTGCGCAGGCTGACGCGGCCGCTTCTGGACAGCACCACCTGGTGATGACTGACCGGCTCGCGGTCCGCGCAGATGTGCAACGTCCCGGCCTGAAAGGCACCGCTGGGCAACTGCGGCTCGCCCAGACCGCTGAACCGTACAAAACTCCTCACCGGCCGATTGCCCACAATCGGCACCCCGACGCTTGTCTGGCGCTCGAGCAACAGCGGGTTGCTGCTGTCCTGATGCCCCTCGCCACTAATGTCCAGAATGATTCGCCAGCCTTGACCCCAATCGTCGTTCAACGCGTGGATGACAAGGGTCTGATTGCGCAGGATGGCCTCGGTGCGGGCGTTGCGCATGCCGCTGGCGAGTGTTTGCGCCGCGGTCTCGCGACTCACTGATTGCGTGTACTCGCTGAGCACCGGACTGACCTGGTGCAGAACGATCGCTGCGATTGCCAGTCCGATAAGCAGTTCTATCAGACCGAAACCCTTCTGATGCATGGCATCTCCTTCCCTGGAGAGGGCGTTGGGTTGTGCAACGAATGTCAAAACAACCCTGCGGCTACCGGTTGAATGTTCTAGCTTGATACAGCTAGGTGTAGTCGTTGGCAGCGGAGGGCAGCGATGAATCATCGTACAAAAGGTTTCACGCTGGTCGAATTGCTGGTGATCCTTGCGGTCATGGCGATTCTGCTCACCCTGGCGGTCCCGGCGTTCAACAGTTCAATACAGAACGCCAAGGCCGATACCGAAATCAGTGATTTGCAGCGAGGACTCAATTACGCCCGCCTGGAGGCGATCGACCGGGGCATCACTACGCGCATCCGGCCAACCGCCGGCGGCAGCGTCTGGACCGGGGAGTTGACGGTGTACGACAGCACCGGCTCGCCGGCGAATGTATTGCGGGTTATTCCGGCAATGAGCAGCGGCGCCACTCTGACGCTAACCTCTGGAGTGACCAGCATCGATTTCAACAACTTGGGTGGGTTGTCGGCGCCGGCCACGGCAGTGCTGTTCAATTACGTATCAGGGGCGCAGAGCCGGACGCTCAGCGTGTGTCTAAACGGACGGATTGTCTTGGGTGGAAGTTGCGGATGACAGGAGCGGGATCGCGTGCACAGGACGGCATGACACTGATCGAAGTGTTGGTTGCGCTGTTGATTCTGAGCGTAGGGCTATTGGGCGCGGCGGCGACTCAGCTGAATGCGCTGAAGTACACCGACAGCTCGCTCATGAGCAGCCAGGCGAGCTTTATTGCCTACGACATGATGGACCGGATTCGAGCCAATTCCGCGGCCGACTACACCGTCACGCCACCGACCTCGGGCAATTTGAATGTCACCCGGGATCAGGACCTGTATGACTTCACCACCAATATCATCAGCTTCGGCGGCCCGACCGCTACGGGCAGCATTACCCTGAACCAGCGGGTGTATACCATCACCATTACCTGGGATGACTCGCGGGCAGCCGCCGCTACTTCGACTCGCAGCTTTGTCCTGAGCAGTCGTGCCACCGTCGATCCAGTGACGACGCCATGAATCGTTCTTCCCGAGGGTTTGGTCTGATCGAGCTGATGATCGCCATGGCGATCAGCCTGATCGTGGTGCTCGGCGTGGCGCAGATTTTTATATCGGCGAAAAGCACCTACATCAGCCAGAGCACTTCTGCCGGGATGCAGGAGGATGCGCGGTTTGTCCTGAGCAAAATGATTCAGGAAATTCGCATGGTCGGGATGTTCGGTTGCCTGGGGACGATTACCGACGCGAGCTCGGCCGGCGACTTCAATGCCAACCAGATCACCCCCATCAGTTGGGACAACACCGCGCTCAAACTGACCCTGGTGACGTCGGATGTCGGCGGCAACGGTGGCGTGCCTACCTGGACTGTGGTGTCTGACTGCCGAACCAGCGCAACGGCCTACTCAGGGGCGCACACCCCCGCAGCCGGGCAACTGGCGTTTCCGATCCGACGGTTGGCCTATAGCCTGAGCAATGGCCAGATCCTGATGACCTCTGGCACCGGCGGTGCATCGGCGGTACTGGTGAACAACGTCAGTGCTTTCAACGTGACCTTCGGCATGGCCACCAGCGCCACCGATGTTGCCGCGTCGAGTTACAGCAGCAATCCGACCGACCCGACGCGAATCCGCAGTGTGCGTTTGACCCTGACCCTGACGGATCCCAACAACCGCGTGCGCAATCAGACTTTCAACGTGGTTGCCGCTTTGCGCAACCGGTTGATGTAGGGGCGATGCCGATGATCCGTCCTCCCCTCAAGGCACGCGCCCAACGCGGCATGGCACTGCTGATGAGCCTGGTGTTTCTGCTGCTGTTGACGCTGATTGGTATCTCGTCGATGCAGAACGCCACGCTCCAGGAGAAAATGGCCGGCAGCGTGACGCTGCGCAATCAATCTTTCCAGGGCGCAGAGGCAGCGTTGCGGATCGGTGAAAGCGCCGTACAACTGAGCGCATACACCCTGGCGGCCTGCGCCAACACCACCCAATGTGCCCCGCCGGCCGAATCTTCAGTGATCACGGCTGCTGGCTTCAACGCCACCTCCGGGGTGACCTGGATCGCTGCCGGCAGCGGCTTTTACGGTGTGCAGAACCTGGGCACTACGTTGAGCGCCGTGAATATCCCAAGCAACACTTCGGCGACGCTCTATCGGGTCACGGCCGTCGGGTTGGCGGGTACTTCGCGCAGTGTGGTGGAGAGCATCTATGCGAAATACTGAGGCTCGTCGTCGGGAGCCGCGCCGTTGGTTGACGCAGTTAGTCTGCGGCTGGCTGCTGGGGCTTTATCTGGCCGCACCGGCGTATGCCTTCACGCCATCGGATTCACCACTGCTCGGCGCGTCGGCAGTCGCGCCAAACGTACTACTGCTGCTTGATGATTCGGGGAGCATGAACAGCATCATCTATGCCTCGGGGTTTGACCCGACCGTTTCACGAACTCCGGCCCAGCAATGTAACGCGCTCTTTGGCTTGTGCTTTAGTGGCTCGGCTATCGTTGGCGATCCGATCCTGCTGTCCAGTTTGCCCCAGTCGGGATGTTCCAGCGGTTACTACGCGTTCTACAAAAACAGCCTGACGCCGCTGTGCCTCAAGCTCCCTGACCCGGTGGGCGGCGGCAACACCCGTTATTCCGATAACTACATTTCCTACCTGGTGAGCCTGGCCAACGGCAACAATCGCGACTTCACCGACGGCTCGATACCCAATGACTACCGAATCAACGTGGCGCGCAACGTAGCCACGGCGCTGATCACCAGTAATCGCGGGCTGCGTTTCGGTCTGGCAACCTATAACTCGCCGAATACCCATGGCAACAGTGATGGTAATCATGGCAACGGCGTTGGCAGTGGTATCGGCAACAATAATGCCGGTAATGGCGGTTACATCGTCAACGAGATCAGCGATCTGACGGCGGTCAGCGGCAGCGTGACCCAGCCCCAGGCGGACGCCAACTACAACGCGCTGATCTCTTCCATCGGCGCCCTGAGCGCGATATCCAATACACCACTGGCAGAAACCTACTACGAAATCACCCGCTATTTTCGCGGCATGACGCCGTACTACAACTCTGGGCCAGCCACCTACACCAGTCCGATCCAGTACCGCTGCCAGAAGAACTACGGGGTGGTCATCACCGATGGTCTGCCGACATACGACCGGAGTTTTCCGAACGACGATCCACTCGGTGGCACCCGGCTGCCCAACTGGGACGGGATCAACAATGACGGTAACGACCTAAACGGCGATGACGAGGGTGACACCCTGTACCTGGACGACATCGCCAAATTCGCGTTCGACATCGACATGCGCTCCACTGGTACCGATCTGGCGGGCAAAAGCTGGAGTTCCCCGGACTTCCCCAAGCAGAACCTGAACACCTACACGGTGGGGTTCGCGACCGCCAATCAGATGTTGGCGGATGCCGCCCGTTACGGGCAGGGCAAGTACTATCAGGCAACCGACAGCGCCAGCCTCAACACCGCGCTATCGGCAGCCTTGAGCAACATCTCCACCAAGGCTGGCTCGGGTGGCAGCGGCGTCGCCAGCAGCAACACGCTGACCAGTGGCTCCAGCTATTTTCAGACCGGCTACGACCCCAAGGACTGGCGCGGCACGATCAAGGCCTTTGGCTTCACCTCAAGCGGAGCCGTGGACACCACCTCGGTGCTGTGGACCACCGACACAGCCATTGTTCCCGGCGCGACGGCGCCGACTTATCAGTCCTGGAACACCACAACCAACGCCGCGGTTACCCTGGCCTACGGCAACTTTTCCAGCACCCAGCAAACCAGCCTCAGCCAGAACTTGCCGACCGGTATCAGCGGCAGCGATCTGGTGGAGTGGAGCAAGGGCACCAATAAAACCGGTTTGAAGACTCGTGCCGTGCTGCTTGGGGACATCATCAACTCGCCATTGACGCTGGCATCGCCCACTGACAAAACCGCTTCGGACCTGGCCGGGAGTACCAGTTACAGCACGTTCCTGACCAGCAAAGCCGCGAACATGAACACCAGCCTGGTGGTGAATGCCAACGATGGCTTTGTCAATGTCATCAACGCCGGCAACGGTGCACGGCTCTACGGCTACATGCCTTCCAGCGTGCTGTCGTCGCTGCATTTCATCGCCGATACCGCCTACATCAATGGCACCAGCCACAAGTTCCTCAACGATGGCCAGGTCGGTGTATTCGATGCCCAACTCAACAACGCCTGGAAAACCCTGGCCCTGGGTGGCGTGGGGGCGGGCGGCAAGACCTTTTACGCCGTGCAGCTGTTTGATGGGACGGCGGGGAACGTGACCAACGCCTTGTGGGAAATCAGCGCGCCGACCACCGCCAACACTGCGAACGCTTTCAATGATCTGGGTTATGCCTACGCACGGCCGGAAGTGGCACGCTTGGCCGATGGTCGCTGGGCGGCCTTCATCTCCAATGGCTACGGCAGCAATTCGGGTGTTGCCGCGCTGTACGTGGTGGATATTCGCGATGGTTCGCTGATCAGGAAAATCGTTATCGACAGCACCGAAACCACCAATGGCCTGTCATCGGTCAAGCTCAAGGTCGACTCGCAAAGCATTGTGCAGGCGGCCTATGGCGGTGATTTGAAAGGCCGGATGTGGAAGTTCGACTTGAGCAGCTCGAACCCCGCCAGCTGGGGCGTGGCCTTTTCCGGTAAGCCGCTATTCACTGCACCGGGCGGCGCGACGCAGCCGATTACTGCGCAACCGTTGCTGGCGGACCATCCGATCAACGGCAAAGAGGTGTTTTTCGGCACCGGGAAATTCAACGAGACCGCTGACAAGCTCAGCAAGGACCTGCAAGCGTTCTATGGGGTGTGGGATGCCGATGGCGGTTCGGGGCAGATCAGCGTGTCGAGCTTGCAGGCGCAGGCTGTGACCGGGGTTTTCACGGGGACCGCCGGGGGGCAGTTCATCACTACCTCACAGAACCCCGTGACCTATCCGGCGCAGAACGGCTGGTACTTGCCGCTGGTGTACAACAATGCCCTGACCGGTGAGCGGGTGATCAACCAGGCGGCCCTGGTGCTCGGGCGAATTGTATTTACCACGGCCAGCATCGACACCACGGACCCCTGTTCCAGCTTTGGCAACGGCAAACTGGTCGAACTCGATGCGTTCAGCGGTAAGATGCTCAACTATGCGGTGCTCGACACCAATGGCGATGGCCTGGTCGACACGAACGACACGATCTCCAGCGGGGTGATTTTTACCGGTGGTATTCCGACGCTGAATGCGATCGTCAACAGTGCAACCCGCAAGATCGTGAACGACTCCAGTGGTGGCATCACCACTCTGGTTGAAAAATCCGGCGGTGGTAGCCGTCGAATCATGTGGCGACAAATACAGTAAGTGAGAGTTGAGGCAATGCGCAGATCCAACCAAGGTTTTACCCTGATCGAAATTATGATCGTGATTGCGATCATCGGGATTGTGGTGACCATTTCCGCTCCACTCCTTACCGAGTACGTGAAGCGAAGCCATCGCACCGAAATTGCCGGGCTGCTGTCCGAGCAGGCACAAAACCTTGAACGGTTCTATTCGAAAAACAATGTGTACAGCAACGCTACCGGGCTGAGTGCCGGCAATGACTACTACACCATTACCCCGACACTGACCGATCAGACCTTCTTGCTCACCGCCGTGCGCAAGGCCGGGTCAACGATGGCCAGTGACAAATGTGGGGATTTCACCCTCAGCAACACCGGCGTCAGAGGCATGAACAATGCGACGACCGGGCTGACCACCAAGGATTGCTGGGGTCGCTGAGTACCTTTCCTCGGGCGCGTTTGGCGCCCCCTGTCTTTTTTATCGTTGGATCAGATGATGGCCAAGCAACAGCAAGTGGTGATTGTCGGCGGTGGGGTGATCGGCCTGCTGACCGCGTTTAATCTGGCGTCGCACGTGCAGAGCGTGGTCCTGCTGGATCGCTCGAACGTGGGGCAGGAATCTTCGTGGGCCGGTGGCGGCATCGTTTCGCCGCTGTACCCGTGGCGCTACAGCCCGGCGGTCACCGCATTGGCCCACTGGTCCCAGGATTTTTATCCACAACTGGCTGAGCGTCTGTTTGCGAGCACCGGGGTCGATCCCGAGGTGCACACCACGGGCCTGTACTGGCTGGATCTGGATGACGAGGCTGAGGCGCTGGCCTGGGCAAAACGCGAAAATCGTCCGCTGAGCCCTGTGGATATTTCGGCTGCTCACGATGCCGTGCCGGTATTGGGGCAGGGGTTCTCGCGGGCAATCTACATGGCCGATGTCGCTAATGTGCGTAACCCGCGACTGGTGAAGTCGCTCAAGGCGGCCTTGCTGGCGCTGCCTAACGTGACTATTCACGAACAGTGCGAGGTCAGCGCGTTCATCCGTGAAGGCGATGCGGTAGTGGGCGTCGAGACTTCAAAAGGCCCGATCCATGGCGATCAGGTAGTACTGACCGCTGGCGCCTGGAGCGGTGATTTACTGAAAACCCTGGGCCTGGATCTGCCGGTCGAGCCGGTCAAGGGGCAGATGATTCTCTACAAGTGCGCGTCTGACTTCCTGTCGAGCATGATTCTGGCCAAGGGCCGTTACGCCATTCCGCGCCGAGACGGGCATATCCTGATCGGCAGTACACTGGAACATGAAGGGTTCGACAAGACACCGACCGAGTCCGCGCTGGAAAGCCTCAAGGCCTCGGCGGTCGAGCTGATTCCGGCGCTGGCCGAGGCCGAAGTGGTCGGGCATTGGGCGGGGCTGCGGCCGGGTTCGCCGGAAGGGATTCCGTACATTGGCGCAGTGCCCGGATTTTCCGGGTTATGGCTTAATTGCGGGCATTACCGCAACGGGTTGGTGCTGGCGCCGGCGTCGTGCCAGTTGTTTGCGGATGTAATGCTGGGGCGCGAACCGGTTATCGATCCGGCGCCTTATGCGCCGGCCGGGCGAATCTAGCCCTTCAGGTAAAAGCACAGACTGTGGCGAGGGAGCTTGCTCCCGCTCGGTTGCGTAGCAGCCGCCAAGCTGGCAAGTCCACAGTCTGATTTTTGGGCCGCTTCGCACCCCAGCGGGAGCAAGCTCCCTCGCCACGGTGACCGGGTCGTCTATATAAAACGGCCTCAGTCCAGCCCCAACTTTTTCAGCCTGTAACGCATTGACCGAAACGACAGGTTCAGCCGTTGGGCCGCCGCTGTGCGGTTCCAGCGGGTTTCTTCGAGCGCCTGGAGAATCAGTTTGCGTTCGACGTTCTCCAGATACTGCTCAAGGTTGTCGATTTTCGTCAGGTCCGGCAATCCGGTGTCGGCGCTGCAATTGCCATCAGTCAGGCGCAGGTCGCTGGCTTCGATCTGCTTGTTTTCGCACAGGGTGTACGCGCGTTCGAGCATGTTCTCCAACTCGCGGACGTTACCCGGAAAACGGTAGTGCTTGAGTGCATCGAGGGCTTGCGGCTGGAGATGGGCGGCCGGCAAGCCGCTGACTGCCGCGAGACGCTTGAGTACATGACTGGCCAGCAGCTCGATGTCGTCACGGCGCTCGCGTAGCGGCGGGACGCGCAACTCGATGACATTCAGCCGATAGTACAAATCCTGCCGAAAGCGCCCAGCGGCCACTTCGGCGTCCAGATCCCTGTGGGTCGCACAGAGTATTCGCACATTAATGATGGCTTCCTGCTGTCCGCCGATGCTGCGTACCGCCTTCTCCTGAATCGCGCGCAGCAACTTGACCTGCATCGCCAGCGGCAAGTCGGCCACTTCATCGAGAAACAACGTCCCACCGTTAGCCGCCTGGAACAGCCCGGGTTTGTCTTCGATGGCGCCGCTGAAACTGCCTTTGCGATGACCGAAAAACTCGCTTTCCATCAATTCGGACGGAATTGCCCCGCAGTTGACCGGCACAAATGGCTGGCCGCTGCGTGGACCTTGTTCATGAATCAGTCGGGCGACCAGCTCCTTTCCACTGCCGGATTCGCCGCTGATGTACACCGGTGCCTGGCTGCGCGCCAGTTTGTCGATTTGTGTGCGCAGGTTGCGCATGGGCACTGAGTCGCCGAGCAGCCGGCGATCGATGGCACTGGCAGCGTCGCCCGCGACCGGCAAGCGCAGGGCGCTGACCACCAGCTCGCGCAGTCGGGTGAGGTTCACCGGTTTGGTCAGGAAGTCGAAGGCACCGGCTTTCAGCGCGTTGATGGCGGTATCAAGGCTGCCATAAGCGGTGATCATCGCCACAGGCACGTAGGGATGGGTCAGCTGAATGTGCTGCACCAGCTCCAGGCCGGTACCGTCGGGCAAGCGCATATCGGTCAGGCACAGGTCGAACCGCTCCTGGGCCAGCAACGACCGCGCTTCGCCGACATTACGCGCGCTCAGCGTATCGAGTTTCATTCGGCCGAGGGTGATTTCCAGAAGTTCGCGAATATCCGGTTCGTCATCGACGATCAGGACTTTTTGCCGTGGGCTTGTCTTCAACTTTGTTTCCGTCCGTGAGCAAAGGTGATGCGAAAGCAGCCGCCGCCTTGGCGTGGTTTGAAGTCTAGGCGGGCCTGGTTGCTTTCGCACAGCTCACGGGACAGATAGAGACCCAGGCCAGTACCCTGGCTACTGGTGGTGAAGAACGGTTCGAACAAATGCGCTTGCTGCTCCGCTGAAACGCCGGGGCCATTGTCCAGCACATCCAGGGTTGGAAGCTGACTGTCGGGGTCGATAAACAGCGTGAGCCAGACTTCGGCCTGTTCGTGCGCAAGGGCGCTGTGGCGCCAGGCATTGCGCAACAGGTTATCGAGCACCTGAGTCAGTTGGTCTGGGTCTATCAAAGTGGTGAAGGGGCCTGGACCGGCGTTCAGATGAATCTGTTGGCGATCCGTTGCTCCTTCGCGCACCGTGCACACGAACTGCTCCAGCCACTGCTTCAAGTCGAGCCGTTGCGGTACGACTTGCTGGCGCCGTGAAAGCTGCAGGACGTTTTCTATCACTCGGTTCATGCGTTGAGAATGGTCCTGAATAATCTGCGTCAGACGCCGGTCGGCGCCGATCAGTTCCTCAGACTCGTTCAGCAACTGCGCCGCATGGCTGATGGCACCCAATGGGTTGCGGATTTCATGGGCAATGCCTGCTGTCAGCCGCCCCAGTGCTGCAAGCTTGAGTTGCTGGGCTTGTTGCGCGACCTGGGCAAGGTCTTCGAGAAATACCAGGGTCTGGCGTTGTTCGTTCAGGCCCAGCGCGATGAAGCTCGGTTGCAGTTCCAGGCCAGTGCGGGCGACTTTCAGGCTTTGTGGGCGCAAGGTCGGGTTGTTGAACCAGAGTTGCAGGAGCTCGACCAAGGCTGTCGAATAATCGTCGATGAGTTGGCCGTCGAGGTGTGTCTGGCCAAACAGACTCAAGGCGCTGTGATTGGCCAACTGAACCCGGCGCTCACTGTCGAGTACCAGGATGCCGGTGCGCATGCGTTGCAGGATCAGCGCATTGAGCGCTTCCAGGCTGACCACTTCGCTGGCGCGCTGCTGGGCCAGACTCTCGCTGACCTCCAGTTGTCGGGTCAGGCCTTGCACCAGCAAGGCTGCGGCAAAGCACAGGGCGCCCAGGGTGCCGGCTTGCAAGTAGTGATTGGCGCCAGTCGGGTGGCTGCCGCTCAGGGAGAAAGTCAGGGAAATGATACCGATGGCGGCGACTGCCGCGAGCAGCAGGCCGATGCGCCGGCGCAGCAGTGTATTGCCGATCGCCACGGACACGATCAGCAGATTGCCGATGGCGCTGGGGACGCCACCTGCGGCATAGAACAGCACTGATAACAGCAGGATATCAACCAGCGTGAGGCCGAAGATCTGTGCGGGTTGTCTGGGGTTTCCCGCAAATACCACCAGCAGGATATTCAGAATCAGGTACAACCAACTGCCATTGCGCAGCAGGTCGTCGTTGGTGAACTCCAGCAACTGGTTGTCCATGTTGCTGGAGATCAACAGCACCAGAAGGAGGCCGATGCTTAAACGGTAGAGATGATAGAGGCGCAGCAGTCGCTGGGCCTGTTTGTCGCCAGGGCTCGAGATCTCAGCGATCACGTGAACTCGGGCCTTGCTCGAGGTGAGCCTGGCTGCAATACCACTGTTGTTGAAGGCTCAGCGCGCGGTCGCGTGGCAGGTGTACGCCGCAATGGGCGCAGCGAACCATGGGCGGTGCATCGAGTTCGCTGGACGTATGGGAGGTTTCGTCTGGGCGCTTGAACTTGCGCCAGAACCATACTGCTGCAGCAATCAGGGCAATCCAGAACAGTAAACGAAGCATGATGAACCGCTTTGCAATGAATAATCCGGCAGTTTAGCCAAGGACTGGAGAAGCGCACAGCGCAATAAAACGCGGGCATAAAAAAGGGAGACTCGAAAGTCTCCCTTTTTGGTGCCCCAAGGTGTCAGTCGAACACACCGAAGGTCAGGCGGCTGAACCATGGGTCGCTGCTGTTGCCTTCGGCCTCGTGCGGCTGTTCTTCAACCGCATCGCCTTCTTTAGGCTTGAGCTCGGCAGGGATCGCGTCCTTGGCATCCTGGAACTGCTTCATCACGTCCTGGTTGGCGCGGGTTTCGCCCGGCGGCAGCGGTGGGCGGGACTCGATCAGGCCCAGAGTGGCCTTGCTCAGCCACGAACGGTTGTCGGCTTCGGCAACGCGTGGTACGAACTGACCGTCGACCAGGGTCGGGTGGTTCGGGTAGTTGAGCTTCAGGGTTTCGAGGCTGGTGTTGGCCAGTTCGTCCAGGTGCAGGCGCTGGTAGGACTCGACCATCACCGCCAGGCCGTCACCGACCGAAGGGGTTTCCTGGAAGTTTTCCACTACATAACGACCACGGTTGGCCGCTGCAACGTACGCCTGACGGGTCAGGTAGTAGTCGGCTACGTGAATTTCGTAGGACGCCAGCAGGTTGCGCAGATAAATCATGCGCTGCTTGGCGTCTGGCGCGTAGCGGCTGTTCGGGTAACGGCTGGTGAGCTGGGCGAACTCGTTGTAGGAGTCACGTGCGGCGCCCGGGTCACGCTTGGTCATGTCCAGCGGCAGGAAGCGCGCCAGCAGGCCGACGTCCTGGTCAAAGGAGGTCAGGCCCTTGAGGTAGTACGCGTAGTCGACGTTCGGGTGCTGCGGGTGCAGGCGGATAAAACGCTCGGCGGCAGACTTGGCAGCCTCCGGCTCGGCGTTCTTGTAGTTCGCATAAATCAGTTCGAGTTGAGCCTGATCAGCATAGCGGCCGAACGGATAACGCGATTCCAGAGCCTTCAACTTGGCGGTGGCGCTGGTATAGCTATTGTTATCCAGATCGTGCTGGGCCTGCTGGTACAGCTCGACCTCGCTCAGGTTTTCGTCGACGACTTCCTTCGATGAGCAAGCAGCGGTCAATGCGAGGATGGCGATCAGCAGCAGGTGTTTCACTTGCATGGCGGCTTGCGTCCCTATGACGGCCGCTGTCTTGGGCGGGGCCGTCCTGTTATGATGAGTGCCCCGTTGAAAAGCCTCGGGGCAAAAGACGCCGTATTTAACCACAAGCGCGCAGCCGAAACCAAAGGCTGTAGCCGACGCCTAGTCTGAGCATGTCCGATAAAATTGAACTTCGCGCAGAGGTGCCGTCCGAACTGGGCGGCCAACGCCTCGATCAAGTCGCCGCACAATTATTCGCTGAGCACTCGCGCTCGCGCCTTTCCGCCTGGATCAAAGACGGCCGCCTGACTGTGGATGGAGCGGTTATCCGCCCGCGAGACATCGTCCACGGCGGCGCCATTCTTGAACTCACTGCCGAGCAGGAAGCTCAGGGCGAATGGATCGCTCAAGACATCGAGCTGGACATCGTCTATGAAGATGACGACATCCTGGTGATCAACAAGCCTGCGGGCCTGGTGGTGCATCCTGCCGCCGGTCACGCCGACGGCACCTTGCTCAACGCCTTGCTGCACCACGTGCCGGACATCATCAATGTGCCGCGCGCCGGTATCGTGCACCGTCTGGACAAGGACACCACCGGTCTGATGGTGGTGGCCAAGACCATTCAGGCGCAGACGCAGCTGGTTACGCAGTTGCAGAGCCGCAGCGTCAGCCGGATCTACGAATGCATCGTGATCGGCGTGGTCACTGCCGGCGGCAAGATCAACGCGCCGATCGGTCGTCACGGCCAGCAACGCCAGCGCATGGCGGTGATGGAAGGTGGCAAGCAGGCGGTCAGTCATTACCGCGTGCTCGAGCGTTTCCGCTCCCACACTCACGTGCGGGTCAAGCTGGAAACCGGTCGTACGCACCAGATTCGCGTGCACATGGCCCACATCAACTTCCCGTTGGTCGGAGATCCTGCCTACGGCGGTCGCTTCCGTATTCCGCCGGCAGCCAGTGTGACCATGGTTGAATCGCTGAAACATTTCCCGCGTCAGGCGCTGCATGCGCGTTTCCTGGAACTGGATCATCCGACCACCGGTAAGCGCATGAGCTGGGAGTCGCCACTGCCGGACGATTTTGTCTGGTTGCTGTCGCTGCTCAAGCAAGACCGTGAGGCGTTCATCGGATGATTGACTGGCTGATTCCTGACTGGCCCGCGCCGGCCGGGATAAAAGCCTGCGTCACCACCCGGGCGGGCGGCGTCAGTCTGGCGCCGTTCGACAGCCTCAATCTGGGCGATCACGTCGACGACAACCCTGAAGCGGTTGCCGAGAACCGCCGTCGCCTCACCGATCATTTCTCTATTCAACCGGCCTGGTTGCAACAGGTTCACGGGGTTACCGTGGCCTATGCCGACCCGACTGCAGTGGCGACGGCCGATGCCAGCTGGACGGCCACGCCGGGCATCGCCTGTACGGCAATGACGGCCGACTGCCTGCCAGCGTTGTTCTGTGATCGCGCTGGCACCCGTGTCGCTGCCGCTCACGCCGGTTGGCGCGGTCTGGCGGCGGGTGTGCTGGAGGCCACCGTCGAAAGCCTGGCCGTAGACCCTGCCGAGGTGCTGGTCTGGCTCGGCCCGGCCATTGGTCCGAAAGCGTTCGAAGTCGGCCCGGAAGTTCGCGAAGCCTTTGTCCGGCAACTCGCGGAAACCGATCAGGCCTTTGTCCCGAGCCATAACGCCGGCAAGTTCATGGCCGACATCTATACGCTGGCGCGCCTGCGCCTGGCAGCCTGCGGTGTTACTGCTGTTTACGGTGGCGGCTTCTGCACCGTGACCGATCCACGCTTCTTCTCTTACCGCCGCAGTCCGCGCACCGGTCGGTTTGCTTCCCTGGTCTGGCTCGAACGCTAGACTTTTCTGATCTGCGTCAATCAAACACTGCTTGAATCTTCCAGAATTGACCGCATCTAGTGGGGTATCTGGCAGGTTTCTCTATTTAGGTGTGTCCATCGCTCCGGCCTGCTCAAAGGAAGGTGACCAATGCGTATAGACCGTTTAACCAGTAAATTGCAGTTAGCCTTGTCCGACGCCCAATCCCTGGCTGTCGGCCTCGACCATCCGGGTATTGAACCTGCGCACCTGATGCAAGCGCTGCTGGAGCAGCAGGGCGGCTCGATCAAGCCGTTGTTGATGCAAGTCGGTTTTGACATCAACAGCCTGCGCAAAGAGTTGAGCAAAGAGCTCGACCGTCTACCAAAAATCCAGAATCCCACCGGCGACGTGAACATGTCGCAGGACTTGGCGCGTCTGCTCAATCAGGCCGATCGCCTGGCCCAGCAGAAGGGTGACCAGTTCATCTCCAGCGAGCTGGTACTGCTCGCTGCCATGGACGAGAACAGCAAGCTCGGCAAGTTGCTGCTCGGTCAGGGCGTGAGCAAGAAAGCCCTGGAAAACGCGATCAACAACCTGCGTGGCGGCGAAGCGGTAAATGACGCCAACGTCGAGGAATCGCGTCAGGCGCTGGACAAATACACCATTGACCTGACCAAGCGCGCCGAAGAAGGCAAGCTCGACCCGGTGATCGGCCGTGACGACGAGATTCGCCGGACCATCCAGGTCCTGCAGCGCCGCACCAAGAACAACCCGGTGCTGATCGGTGAGCCTGGCGTGGGTAAAACCGCCATCGCCGAAGGCCTGGCCCAGCGCATCATCAACGGCGAAGTGCCGGATGGTCTGAAAAGCAAACGCCTGCTGTCGCTGGACATGGGCGCGCTGATTGCCGGTGCCAAGTACCGTGGCGAGTTCGAAGAGCGCCTGAAATCCCTGCTTAACGAGCTGTCGAAGCAGGAAGGCCAGATCATCCTGTTCATCGACGAACTGCACACCATGGTCGGTGCCGGTAAAGCCGAAGGCTCTATGGACGCCGGCAACATGCTCAAACCAGCCCTGGCCCGTGGCGAGCTGCATTGCGTCGGCGCGACCACGCTCAACGAGTATCGCCAATATATCGAGAAGGATGCGGCCCTTGAGCGGCGCTTCCAGAAGGTCCTGGTGGATGAACCGAGCGAAGAAGACACCATCGCGATCCTGCGTGGCCTGAAAGAGCGCTACGAGGTTCACCACAAGGTGGCGATCACCGACGGCGCGATCATTGCGGCGGCCAAGTTGAGCCATCGTTACATTACCGACCGTCAGTTGCCGGACAAGGCTATCGACCTGATCGACGAAGCGGCCAGCCGCATTCGCATGGAGATCGACTCCAAACCGGAAGTGCTGGATCGTCTGGAACGGCGCTTGATTCAACTGAAGGTTGAGTCTCAGGCGCTGAAGAAAGAGGACGATGAAGCGGCGAAGAAGCGTCTTGAAAAGCTCCAGGAAGAAATTGCCCGGCACGAGCGTGAGTATTCGGATCTGGAAGAAATCTGGGCTTCGGAAAAAGCCGAAGTGCAGGGCTCAGCGCAGATCCAGCAGAAAATCGAACAGTCCCGCCAGGAACTGGAAGCTGCCCGCCGCAAAGGCGACCTCAACCGCATGGCCGAATTGCAGTACGGGGTGATCCCGGATCTGGAACGCAGCCTGCAAATGGTCGACCAGCATGGCAAGAGCGAAAACCAGTTGCTGCGCAGCAAGGTGACTGAAGAAGAGATCGCCGAAGTCGTGTCGAAATGGACCGGTATTCCGGTGTCGAAAATGCTCGAAGGTGAGCGCGACAAGCTGCTGAAGATGGAAAGCCTGCTACATCAACGCGTGATCGGCCAGAACGAAGCCGTGGTGGCGGTGGCTAACGCCGTGCGCCGTTCGCGTGCCGGGTTGTCCGACCCGAATCGCCCAAGCGGTTCGTTCATGTTCCTCGGCCCGACCGGTGTCGGTAAAACCGAGTTGTGCAAAGCCTTGGCCGAATTCCTCTTTGATACCGAAGAGGCGATGGTGCGGATCGACATGTCCGAGTTCATGGAGAAACATTCCGTGGCGCGGCTGATCGGTGCGCCACCAGGCTACGTGGGCTACGAGGAGGGCGGTTACCTGACCGAGGCGGTGCGTCGCAAGCCGTATTCGGTGATCCTCCTGGACGAGGTCGAGAAGGCCCACCCGGACGTGTTCAACGTGCTGCTGCAAGTGCTGGAAGATGGCCGTCTGACCGACAGTCACGGACGTACCGTGGATTTCCGCAATACAGTGATCGTCATGACCTCCAACCTGGGCTCGGTGCAGATCCAGGAACTGGTCGGTGATCGTGAAGCGCAGCGTGCAGCGGTGATGGATGCAGTGTCGACGCACTTCCGTCCGGAGTTCATCAACCGGATCGACGAAGTGGTGATCTTCGAGCCATTGGCACGGGATCAGATTGCCGGCATTACCGAGATCCAGTTGGGTCGCCTGCGCAGCCGTCTGGCCGAGCGCGAGCTGAAACTGACGCTGAGCAGCGAGGCGCTGGATAAGTTGATTGCGGTGGGTTACGACCCGGTCTATGGCGCACGGCCGCTCAAACGAGCGATCCAGCGCTGGATCGAGAACCCGCTGGCACAGCTGATTCTGGCCGGCAGCTTCCTGCCGGGCACCACTGTGACGGCCACTGTGGCGAACGACGAAATCGTTTTCAACTGACCGTTCGCTGCACGGTAATGAAGGAGGCCCCGCATCGCGGGGCCTTTTTTTTCTTAGGGTGTTGAACTGTAAGGAAAAGGCTTGTAAAGTGCGCCCCGCAGTAAGTCACCCCAGCGGTTTCTTCTCCCCAAGGAGAAATCTGAAATAAGTTGCAAATCATTGTCTTGAAAGCAATTTAGGGGGTTGACAGAGGTGCTTAAGATTGTAAAATAGCGCGCCTCAGACACACGAACGCAGCGATGCGAACGGGTCGAAGAGGTGAAGCAAGCTTCACAGTTGTAATTGAAATATGTAGTTCCGTGATAGCTCAGTCGGTAGAGCAAATGACTGTTAATCATTGGGTCCCAGGTTCGAGTCCTGGTCACGGAGCCAATTTCAAACCGGGGTATAGCGCAGTCCGGTAGCGCGCCTGCTTTGGGAGCAGGATGTCAGGAGTTCGAATCCCCTTACCCCGACCATTTTTGGGTCGTTAGCTCAGTTGGTAGAGCAGTTGGCTTTTAACCAATTGGTCGTAGGTTCGAATCCCACACGACCCACCATTTTTGAAACCAGTTAGCGCTGGAATCGAATCTTAAGATCAGAGGCCAAAAGCGCTGATCGAAGAAGGCGCTCTTTTAAAAGGGTGCCTTTTTTTTACCGGGGTATAGCGCAGTCCGGTAGCGCGCCTGCTTTGGGAGCAGGATGTCAGGAGTTCGAATCCCCTTACCCCGACCATATTAAAAATCCTCGTATCGAAAGATACGGGGATTTTTTTTGCCTGCTGAAATCCGGTATCGCTACAAATGATCGTTCCCACGCACTCGTAGGAACGATCAATTAACGGACGAGAGGATCTTAATGCAGCTTGAGCCGCGGTTCAGTGCCGCGACCAATCCTGCTGCCGAGCATCAGCATCGCTGTGCGGAACGGGCCGTACAACGCGACCTGGTGCATGCGGTACAGCGACACGTAAAACATCCGCGCCAGCCAGCCTTCGAGCATTACGCTGCCGGTCAGGTTGCCCATCAAGTTACCCACAGCCGAAAAACGCGACAGCGAGATCAGGGAGCCGTAATCGGTGTACTTGTACGTCGGCAACGGCTTGCCTTCGATGCGCAGTTTCAACGATTTGGCCAGCAGCGAGGCTTGTTGGTGCGCGGCTTGCGCACGTGGCGGCACGTTGCGATCGGTGCCCGGTTGTGGGCAGGCCGCGCAGTCACCGAAAGCAAAGATATTTTCGTCGCGGGTGGTTTGCAGGGTCGGCAGCACTTGCAGCTGGTTGATCCGGTTGGTTTCCAGGCCGTCGATATCCTTGAGGAAACCCGGCGCACGGATCCCGGCTGCCCAGACTTTCAGGCTGGCCTTGATCTCCTGGCCGCTGGCAGTGATCAGCGCATCGGCGGTGACTTCACTGACGGCTGCGTTAGTCAGCACCGTGACGCCGAGTTTTTCCAGGGTTTTATGCACAGGTCCGCCGATCCGCTCCGGCAGGGCAGGCAGCACCCGTGGGCCAGCTTCGATCAGGGTGATGTGCATGTTTTCCGGAAGAATCCGGTCCAGGCCGTATGCCGCCAGTTCGTGGGCCGCGTTGTGCAGTTCCGCCGCCAGTTCAACGCCGGTGGCGCCCGCGCCGACGATGGCCACGCTGATCTGTTGCACCGCATCGGATTGCCCGGCGTGGGCGCGCAGGTAGTGGTTGAGCAATTGCTGGTGGAAGCGCTCGGCCTGTTTACGGGTGTCGAGGAACAGGCAGTGTTGCGCCGCGCCCTGGGTGCCGAAATCGTTGGTGGTGCTGCCGACCGAAATCACCAGCGAGTCGTAAGCCACTTCGCGTGCCGGCACCAGTTCCCGGCCATTTTCATCGTAGGTAGCCGCCAACTGGATTTTTTTCTGTGCGCGATCGAGCCCGCTCATGCGCCCCAGCTGGAACTCGAAGTGGTTCCATTTTGCCTGGGCAACATAGTTGAGTTCGTCTTCGGAAGAGTTCAGCGAACCTGCCGCCACTTCATGTAACAGCGGTTTCCAGATGTGCGTCAGGTTCGCGTCGACCAGCATCACACTGGCCGTGCCACGCTTGCCCAGAGTCTTACCCAGACGGGTAGCCAACTCCAGACCGCCGGCGCCGCCGCCAACGATGACAATACGATGAGTCATGGGGATATCTCGCAAGGCTAAAGGAAATCGGTGCAATTACCCGAGCGAGCGCCACGCTGCTCATAGCGTCAGGTAACTGATAAGTCGGCTCACAAGGCCCAGGCCAATGGTCACTGCCAATACCACCACGAGGAGCATCCACGGCCGGAAAGGCCGGCGCTCGACTCGGTTCTGCGACAGTTGCAGATACTCTTCGACATGCTGCTGGTCGTCGGGTTTCAGGCGGCTGGTCATGATAAGGCCTCGTCAGGTAGACGTTGCTAAATGTATAGAAGCTACAGCGGGGGCGCCAACAATTGCTGTCGTGAGTTCACAGGCTGATCCCGACGTCGAAGAGGATGCTGCGTCCCAGGTTACCGCGCAAAAAGTCCGGTGCATCCGGGTGAGCGAACAGCACTCGAGCGAAGGTCGGGCCGACCAGCGACAACGAGCGCCACCCCTGGCGCAGGTATTCGGTGGGCGGCGGGAAATGGCTGTTGAGGTCGAGCACTTCGCGCTTGAGGCTGGCGAAGGCGATGATGTCCAGTTCGCCCAGGTCCATCCCGCGTTCTTTGTAGTTATGGGCTTTTTTGCGCAAGGTCGGTGCCAGTCTCAGCAAGAACTCGTTGGCTGGAATACGCCTGGGCTTGGCTTCGCGGCGCACCAGTTGGCTCAGGGAGAATGCACTGCGCCGGCGTTGCAGCTCGTCGCGCCACTCGTCATTCAACCGTCGACCTTCGTCGAGCACGAAGAACACCTCGAAATTTGCCTCGCGAAACAGTACATCCGGCGGTTCACCAGCGGGGGTGAATTCGTCGACGCGGTAGGGAATGTTCAAGCCTTGCAGCAGGCGTTGGCAAACCCAACGCTCACGCTCCCATTTGCGGGCATTGGAAAGGAACGCGTTGGCTTGCTCGGCCGCGATGGTCAGCAGGCGCAAATAATCTGAGTCATCCATAGGCCAAGCTTAGCGTTCAAATGCGATCGCAAAGAAGACAGTTTGTCGGAGAGGAAAAACTTTCCCGAGCCTTCATCGTTGCAAGCATCCAGCGATCTTCCTCCAAGGCCCGGTCCAGGGCACTGCACAAAACGGATAGCGATCTGCACAAAGCGGATATTGCCGCGCGCCAGACGTCCCTACCCTCGGCTTTACGGACGTTTACCGCGTTACCGAAGCTCTTAAAAAAACAACAACAAGAGAAAAGATGCCATGCGCACGATCGACGTACATGAGCTTATCGACAACGCACGCTTCAACCGTTTTCACTGGAGGGTGCTGTGCTGGTGTGCCCTGATCATCATCTTCGATGGTTACGATCTGGTGATCTACGGCGTGGTGCTGCCGATGTTGATGAAGGACTGGGGGCTGAGTCCTCTGCAGGCAGGTGCATTAGGCAGTTATGCACTGTTTGGCATGATGTTCGGGGCGCTGTTTTTCGGCCCGCTGTCGGACAGGATCGGCCGCAAAAAAGCCATCACCCTGTGCGTGATGCTTTTCAGCGGTTTTACCGTACTCAATGGTTTTGCCGGCAACCCTACTGAATTTGGCATTTGCCGGTTCATCGCCGGGCTGGGGATTGGCGGGGTGATGCCCAACGTGGTGGCGCTGATGAACGAGTACGCGCCGAAAAAGATCCGCAGTACCCTGGTGGCGATCATGTTCAGCGGCTACTCGGTGGGCGGCATGCTCTCGGCCGGGCTCGGTATCGTGCTGATCCCGAGCTTTGGCTGGCAGTCGGTGTTTTATGTGGCGATTGTGCCGTTGCTACTGTTGCCGCTGATCATGTATTTCTTGCCCGAGTCGGTAGGTTTCATGCTGCGTCAGGGTCGCAATGAACAGGCGCGCAAGGTGCTCCAACGGGTTGACCCGGCTTATGTTGCGCAAGCCACCGATCAACTGCACATGACCGAAGTGAAGGGCAGCGGCACCCCGGTTTTACAGCTGTTTCGTGAAGGCCGGGCGATGCGCACGCTCATGTTGTGGCTGGCGTTTTTCTGCTGCCTGTTGATGGTGTATGCCTTGAGCTCCTGGCTGCCGAAACTGATGGCCAACGCCGGTTATAGCCTGGGTTCGAGTCTGTCATTCCTGCTGGTACTGAACTTCGGGGCCATCGTCGGCCCGCTTCTGGGCGGTGCGTTGCTGGGAATAAGTCTGCCGCTGCAACTGAATTTCATGGCGTTCGCCTTGCCGGGGGCGATCGCCGCCATCGCCATGGCCGTGTTCGCCATCAGCTGCCAACGCAGCAGCAAAGGCGTCGCCTCGAGACTGGTGCCGACCAGCGTCTGACTCCCACCACCCGCATCGCAACGCTGCGGGTGGCGCACGCCAACCTGTCGATCAATAACAATAAGAGAAAAGCGATGAAACAGATTCTCCCCACACTGGGTTCAGCGGTGTCCCTGGCGGTCGTCTCGGGTTTTTCCAGTGGCCTGATGGCTGCCGAGGGCGGCTTTATCGAAGACGCCAGCGCCACCTTGCAGGCGCGCAATTACTACTTCAGCCGGGACTTTTCCGACATCGTCGGGGCCAACAGACAGTCGAAGGCCGAAGAGTGGGCCCAAGGCTTCATCCTTAACGTCAAATCCGGTTACACCCAAGGCACCCTCGGTGTCGGCGTGGATGTCATTGGCTTGCTCGGCCTCAAGCTCGACAGCAGTCCGGACCGGGTCAATACCGGGCTGTTGCCGGTACAGAGCGATGGGCGGGCGGCGGATGATTACAGTCGTCTGGCCGGCGCATTGAAGCTGCGTTACTCGCGTACCGAATTGAAGGTCGGTGAATTGCAACCCAACCTGCCGGTGCTGGCCTTCAGCGATATTCGCTTGCTGCCGCCGACCTACCAAGGGGCGAGCATCAGCTCTAGCGAGATCAGCGGCCTGACCTTGCAGGCAGGGCATTTGAGTTCGACCAGTCTGCGCAACGAGTCCGGCGAGCAAAAAATGCAGGCCATGCTCGGTCATGTGCCGCAGCGCCAGGCCAGCAGTGACGGCTTCAACTTTGCGGGCGCCGATTACGCCTTCAATGACAAACGCACCTCGGTCAGTGCCTGGTACGGGCAACTGGACGATATCTACAACCAGCGCTTCCTCGGCCTCAAGCACAGTGAACCGTTGGGCGACTGGACCCTGGGCGCCAACCTCGGTTACTACGACTCCCATGAGGACGGCAAAAAATTGCTGGGTAACATCGACAACCGGGCGTTCTTCTCCTTGCTCTCGGCCAAGCATGGCGGCCATACGTTCTATGTCGGTTATCAGGGGATGTATGGTGATAGTGCCTTCCCACGAGTCTTCGCCAACATCTCGCCGCTGGGCAACGAGGTGCCGACCTACGAGTTTGCCTACACCGACGAACGCTCCTGGCAGGCGCGCTATGACTACGACTTCGCCGCCCTCGGGGTGCCGGGGCTGACCAGCACTGTGCGTTACATCACCGGCAACAACGTCGACACCGGCAAGGGTTTCGAAGGCAAGGACCGCGAACGCGATCTCGATCTCGGTTATGTGCTGCAGAGCGGCACCCTCAAAGGTCTCGGGATACGCGTGCGCAACGCCGTGGCGCGTTCCAACTACCGCAGTGATATCGACGAAAACCGCTTGATCCTCAGTTACACCTGGACGCTGCTATGACCGGCGCGCAAGAGCGCGGGCCGCGCAAGATCGGTGCGGGTTTACTGTTGATGAGTGCTGGCGTGGGCGCTGTGCTGTTGGCCTGGGGCGATAACGAGCGGCTGCTGCTGGCTGGCGGGATCAACCTCGCATTGCTGTTCGCTGCGGCGCTGTATCGTCGACAGCCACCGGTGACAGTGACGCTGCCGCTTGAGTCTGAAACTCCCGTGCCGAGCGTGGAGCTGATCGAGCCCCCGACCCCGGCAGTGCAACCCGAGCGCGAATGGCCCGGTGCGATTGTGCACCTCACGCTGGAGCAATTGACCGAGTCGGTGCTGCAAACCGAGGAAGACATGCGTTTTGCCAATCAGCTGGCGCGCACGGCCGGTGAGCGGGTGAAGGCGAGTGCGCTGAGCATGCAGTCTTCGGCCAGTGTGCTGGGGGACCTGAACCTCTATATGCAGCGTCTCGATCAAGTATTCGATGAACTCGGCGCTCAGTCGATGCGCATTGGTGCAATTGTCGGCAGCATTCAGGACATTTCCCGTCAGACCAATCTGCTGGCGTTGAACGCAGCCATCGAGGCGGCGCGGGCGGGCAGCCATGGTCGAGGCTTTGCGGTGGTGGCGGACGAAGTGCGCAATCTGTCACGTCAGGCGGCGGATTCCAGTGCGCAGATCAGGCAGATCGCGACGGGCCTGGAACAGTCCGCCGAGCATGCGCGCCAAGGTATCGAGCAGTTGGCCGGTTCAACGCGTCTGGGGCTGGAAAAGGCCGAAGTGGCGCTGCACTCGATGGGCGAACTGCAAAGTGGTGCGCTGGCCCGGGTCGAAGTGGTCGAGCGCATCATGGCGCGCTTGGCCGGGCTGCATGATCTGGCCTTGCAGGCGAAACGGATGGTCGTTTGAGTCGTGCCGCGAGCCAGCGATCACAGGTTGCTCGTGCAGCTGCCCATGACCTGATACGTCACGCGGTGGGTCTGGCCTTGATGATCGATGTAGACCATGGTCGCCGGCACTACGTCGCAGGCGGTGGCGGTGTTTGTCACGGAAAGCACCTTGGCGATGTCCAGCGGTTGCGCCGGGTTGTACGGAGTGGCGGGTTCGTTGCCGGCGGCCATGGCGGAGGTGGCGACAACGGTCAGAAACAGGCTGATCAAGGTTTTCATTTTTGTGTACTCCGTGTGGGTTCCGATGATTGAAGTCTATGCCTTGCCCGCTACCGATAAAGGGGCAAGTGCCTGATGCAGCCTTACGTGAAACGCAACAGTCAGTGCCCGAGGAGGGCCTATGGATTTGCTCAATAACTTGCGGGTGTTTGTCCGCGTGGTGGACAGCGGCAGCTTTACCGCTGCCGCCGACGCGCTTGAACTCTCGACCGCGCAAGTGTCCCGACTGGTCGCGGATCTGGAGCAACATGTGCAGGCGCGCCTGCTGCAACGCACCACTCGGCGTTTGAGCTTGACCGAGGCCGGCGAGCGCTTTTTGCTGCGCAGTCGGCAAATACTCGAAGAGATGGAAGAGGCCACGGCCGAAGCGCGTGGCGCTCATCTCAAGCCCAGCGGTCGGTTGCGGGTTCACAGCATGCATGGCCTGGGTGTGCTGATCACGCCGCTGATCGCTCGATACACCGAACTCTATCCTGATGTGGTGTTCGAGCTGACCTTGTCGCAACGCAATCCGGATCCGCTGGAAGGAGGCCATGACGTGGTGATTTCGATTGCCCATGAGCTGGCCGACTCGCAGTTTGTCGCCCAGGTCGTCGGGCAGATCTACAGCGTGCCCTGCGCCTCCCCCGACTACCTGCAACGCCAGGGGGTGCCAGACAAGCCGCTGGCCCTGAACGATCATCGCTGCCTACGCATGCTGGATCCGTTGTACAGCGATCAATGGGTGTTCCATGACGAGGAGGGTGAGCACCGCGTCAGCCCGGCGAAGACCTTTCAGTGCAATGTAGCCGAGTCGATGGTCAAGGCTTCCGAGGCGGGGATGGGGGTCAGTCTGTTGCCGTTTTATACCGCGACTCGGCCGTTGAGCGACGGCACGTTGCTGCGCCTGCTGCCGACCTATCGCCCGCGTGAGCGCAATGTCTACGCGCTGTACCCGTCGCGGCGCTTTCTCGATGCAAAGGTCCGAACCTGGGTGGATTTTCTCAAGGCGGAGTTACCGCGCCTGTTCGCCGAGCATGAGGCAGTGATGAGCGATCCACGCCACTGGGCCTGAGATCTGAGGGCGCGCGCAGGGCGGTGTAGACTCAAGGCTTGTTTCGGTTCAGGAAGGAGTCTGGAGTGAAGGTCTGCTCAGTAGGGTTACCGGGTTTTGTGCCGTTGTGGGCGTGGGAGTGCCTGCCGCGATGATCGGTGCCGCATTGCTCTCGCCCGAAACCCTCACGGTCGGCTGGCTGATCTACGTGCCAGTGCTGATCTGGGCCGTTGCCCGAGCACCGTGGGTCGAGTTGTTCACGGACAGTCGGCGTCAGCATTTGCTGTTTGGCACCGTGTTCGCGTTGTTCGTCCTCTGGCTGGTGCGACGGGACTTCGACACCGGCGTGTCTTATCACATCATCGGCATGACGGCGGTGACGTTATTGCTGGACTGGCCGCTGGCGATTGTCGGCGGGCTGGTGGCGCAGGTGGGGCTGGTGCTGCTCGGGCGTCAGGACCTGGCCGCGATGGGGGTCAATGGTGCGTTGCTGATTCTGTTGCCGGTGCTGGTCACCGAAGGCTGCGCAATCCTGGTGGAGCGGGCGCAACCGCGTAATCCCTTTGTGTATATCTTTTGCTCGGGCTTTTTGGCCGCCGGGCTTTCGGCGTTGCTCTGCCTGCTGGCGGCGCTGGGGCTATTGTGGTTCGACGAGCGTTTTGCGATGCCGGAATGGCTGGAGGATTTTGTCGGTTACCTGTGGCTGATCATTTTCCCCGAGGCGTTTATCAACGGCATGGTGATCAGTTCGCTGGTGGTGTTCTGTCCCGAGTGGCTGGAGACCTTCAACCGCACGCGTTATTTGTCGGCGCCGTGGAAGGACGACGACAAGCCTTGATCCATATCAAATGTTCGAATCGGCTGCGATTCCATGCTCTGGAAAATCCTCAGGAGCAGTGGCATGAGCGTTTACGAATGGGCAAGGCAGGAATTGCGCAACAGTCTCGAGTCGGCGCATGAGGCGGGGTTTGAACCGGGGTTGAGCCTGCGTGCCTTGCTCAGTGCGGTGGTGCAGCAGAGCAAGGGCGTACGCAGTGTCGAGGATCTGGCCGATGAGTTGCAGTTTCTGGCGGAGAATCTCGACGACAGCCAGGACTACGGGTTCATGCGGCCCTGAGGGGCGGGATCAGTGGCGCGGGTCGAAATCTTCCGAGAACAACTCGTCTTCAGAGTCGGGGCTGACCGGAATCTTGTGTTCTTCCGAGGCCCAGGCGCCCAGATCGATCAGTTTGCAACGGTCCGAGCAAAACGGCCGGAAGGTGCTGGTCGCGCTCCATTCAACAGGGGCGCCGCAGGTTGGACATTCGACGACAGGGGGTTGGCTCATGACTGGCCTCCACGCAAAGTAAGGTAAAAGTGATGCAGGCGTTCGACCTCGCTGTGCAGCCAGGCGAGGTCGCGGTCGTTGACCACCACATCGTCGGCATGGCTGAGGCGGTCCTGACGGCTGGACTGGGCCTTGAGGATCGCCTGGACCTGCTGTTCGCTGGTCTGGTCGCGCTGCAAGGTTCGTTCGATCTGTAAGTGTTCCGGTGCGTCGATCACCAGCACTCGCTGGGTCATTTTGTACTGCCCGGACTCGATCAACAGCGGCGACACCAGAATCGCATAAGGTGATTGTGCGCGTGCCAGGTGCGCGGCGATTTCCTGAGCGATCAGCGGATGCAGCAACGCTTCGAGCCAGCGGCGTTCTTCGGGGACTTCAAAGATCAGCTTGCGCAGTGCTGCGCGATTCAATTGGCCATCGGCTTGCAGCACGCCGACACCGAAGTGCTCGGCAATCTGCGCCAGCGCCGGGCGACCGGGTTCGACCACCCAGCGTGCGGCATGATCGGCATCCACCGCGTGCACACCCAGATCGATGAAGTGCTGGGCCGCCGCGCTTTTGCCGCTGCCGATGCCACCGGTCAGACCGAGAATCCAGGGTTTTTCCACAGGGGTATTCATTTGAAACCGACAAACTGCCAATAGAAGCCGGTTATTTGACCACCCCAGAGCAAGGCAATCCAGCCGGCAATTGCCAGATAGGGTCCAAAGGGGATCGGCGTCGAGGTGTTGGTATCTTTCAGGCGCAGTAAAATCACTCCCCCCACA
Organism: Pseudomonas sp. GW822-FHT04C11; assembly: GCF_058800905.1. Classification (NCBI taxonomy): domain Bacteria; kingdom Pseudomonadati; phylum Pseudomonadota; class Gammaproteobacteria; order Pseudomonadales; family Pseudomonadaceae; genus Pseudomonas; species Pseudomonas sp. GW822-FHT04C11. The sequence goes on from NZ_JBXAMS010000001.1 coordinate 549,694, forward strand.
GCACCCACCAGCGATGAAAGCAGGACCGTCAGCGGCAGAATCTGCCAACCGCCCCAGGCACCGAGCAGCGCCAGGAGCTTGAAGTCGCCGTGACCGATACCTTCCTTGCCGGTTATCAGTTTGAACAGCCAATACACCGACCACAGCAGCAGATAGCCGGCCACCGCCCCCCACATCGCTGCCTGCAAAGGCACGAAAAGCTCGAAGCTGTTGACGATCAGACCCAGCCACAACAACGGCAACACCAGCACATCCGGCAGCAATTGGTGGTCGGCGTCGATCAGGCACATCGCCAATAACCCCCAACTCAGGACCAGCACCCACGCAGCTGTCCAACCGAAGCCGAAGTGCCAGGCGACAAACGCCGACAGCACGCCGCAGGCCAGTTCGGTCAAGGGGTAGCGGGCGCTGATCGGCGCTTTGCAACTTGAGCACCGGCCGCGCAGCGCCAGGTAACTGAGCAGCGGAATGTTCTCCCAGACGCGGATTCGATGGGCGCACTGCGGACAGTGTGAATGCGGCAACATCAGGTTGTAGGTCGGGCCCGGTGCTTCAGGGGGTAAACCCAGTACATCCAGGGCTTGTTGCCGCCAGTCGCCCTCAAGCATTTTCGGCAGGCGCCAGACCACCACGTTGAGAAAACTACCGATCACCAGCCCAAGCACTAGCGCAGTGACAACGAATGCCAGTGGGTAACCGGCCATGAATTCACTCAAGGGCATGTTCAAATCGCTGAACCGAGTTGGAAAATGGGCAGGTACATGGCAACCACCAGTCCGCCGACAATGACGCCGAGCACCACCATGATGAACGGCTCCAACAGGCTGGTCAGGCTGTCGACCATATTGTCGACTTCAGCTTCATAGTAGATCGCAACTTTGTCGAGCATATCGTCGAGTGCGCCAGACTCCTCGCCAATGGCGGCCATTTGAATCGCCATGTTGGGGAAAATCCTGCTGGTGCGCATCGAGAAGTTCAATTGCATGCCGGTGGAGACATCCTGTTTGATGCGCAGAACCGCCCGTTTGAACACGATATTGCCAGTAGCACCTGCTACCGAATCCAGAGCTTCGACCAGGGGGACGCCTGCGGCGAAGGTGGTCGACAGGGTACGGGCAAAGCGCGCCACCGCCGATTTGTAGAGCAGTGCGCCGAGTATCGGCATTTTCAGCAGTTTGGCATCCAGCCAGTCGCAAAAGCGTTGCGAGCGCTTGAGCGCATGGCGAAAGCTCAGGGCCCCGATGATCAGGCCGCCGAGTAACAGCCACCACCACGCCTGCATGAACTCGGACAGACCGATCACCATCAGGGTAAAGGCCGGGAGTTCTGCACCAAACCCGGAAAACACCGACTGAAATTGCGGGACCACTTTGACCAGCAGAATGCCGGTGACGATGATTGCGACAAAGACCACGGCCAGCGGATAGGTCATGGCTTTTTTGATCTTGGCCTTGAGGCTTTCGCTTTTTTCCTTGTAGGTCGCAATCCGCTCCAGCAGCGTGTCGAGCGCGCCGGCCTGCTCGCCCGCGTCGACCAGGTTGCAGTAGAGCTCATCGAAGTACTGCGGCTTTTTCCGCAGTGCGGTGGCGAAGCTGTTGCCGGCGGCGACTTCCTGTTTCACCTCGTCCACCAGCTTGCGCATGTTCGGGTTGTCGAAGCCCTCGCCGATGATGTCGAACGACTGCAGCAGCGGCACACCGGCTTTCATCATGGTCGCCATTTGCCGGGTGAAGAGAGCAATGTCCAGCGGCTTGATACGGTTGCCGAGGTTGAACAGCGAAGCGGTTTTTTTCCGTACTTTGCCCGGGTTGATCCCTTGTTTGCGTAGCTGCGCCTTGATCAAGGCCGGGTTATGACCGCTCAGCTCGCCGGTTACCTTGCTGCCTTTCCTGTCGGTGCCTTCCCAGGCGTAGACGCTGACCTTGATTGCTTTGACCGCCATGACTCAATCCTTGGTGACCCGGTTGATTTCTTCGAGGCTGGTGATGCCCTGCATGGCCTTGAGCAAGCCCGAGGTGCGCAGGTCGTTGAAGCCGTCCTTGCGCATCTGCGTATCGATTTCCAGAGAATTGCCTTCAGCCATGATCAGCCGTTGCAGCTGCGGGGTGTTTTTCACCACTTCATAGATTCCGACTCGCCCTTTGTAGCCGTTGTTGCAGAGATCGCAACCGACGGGTTCGTAGATCGTGAAGGAGCCGATGCGTTCCCGTGGGAAGCCTTCCTTGATCAGGGTTTCGTCGGGAATCGAGAGGTTTTTTTTGCAGTGGGGGCACAGCTTGCGGGCCAGGCGCTGGGCAATGATCAGGTGCACGGCCGTGGCGATGTTGAACCCCGGGATGCCCATGTTGTGCAGCCGGGTCAGGGTTTCAGCCGCGCTGTTGGTGTGCAGGGTGGAAAGCACCAGGTGTCCGGTTTGCGCAGCCTTGATCGCGATTTCGGCGGTTTCCAGATCGCGGATCTCGCCGACCATTATCACGTCCGGGTCCTGGCGCAGAAATGAGCGCAATGCCTGAGCGAAATCCAGGCCCTGCCTGGGATTGACGTTGACCTGGTTGATGCCTTCCATGTTGATCTCTACCGGGTCTTCGGCGGTGGAGATATTGATGTCGACGGTATTAAGGATATTCAACCCGGTGTACAGCGACACGGTTTTCCCTGAACCCGTCGGCCCGGTGACCAGAATCAGCCCTTGAGGTTGCTTGAGCGCCGCCATATACAGGTCTTTTTGATCGGGCTCGTAACCCAGCGCGTCGATGCCCATCTGTGCACTGGAGGGGTCGAGAATCCGTATCACGATTTTTTCGCCCCACAACGTTGGCAGGGTGTTGACCCGAAAATCGATGGATTTGCTTTTCGACAGGTGCATCTTGAGCCGCCCGTCCTGGGGTTTTCGACGTTCCGAAATGTCCAGGCTGGCCATCACCTTGAGACGGGCAGCGATGCGGTTGGCCAATTGAGTCGGCGGCCTGGCAACTTCGCGCAGCATGCCGTCGGTCCGTACCCGCACCCGATAGATTTTTTCGTAGGGCTCGAAATGCAGGTCCGAGGAGCCGCCCTTGATCGCGTCCAGCAGCATCTTGTTGACGAAGCGCACCACCGGGGCATCGTCGGAGTCCTGGCCGGTGACAGCGTCCTGGCGCTGGTCGTCGACGGCTTCGATGTCCAGGCCCCCGAGGTCGATATCGGCCATGTCTTCCAGGCCCGTGCTGTGGCTGTCGAAGAATTTCTCGATGGCGTCGCTGAGCTTGTCGTCTTCGACCAGGATCGCTTCGGTGGTGAGCCCGGTGCTGAACTGGATATCGTTGATCGCCTGCTGATTGCTCGGGTCGGAAATGCCCACGAACAGTTTGTTGCCGCGCCGCCAGAGTGGCAGGGCGTGGTGCTGGCGAATCAGCTTTTCACTGACCAGGTCTTTGGGCTGGGAGTCTTTGTCGAGACAGTTGAGGTCGAGGAAGGCGACGCCGAAATGCTCTGAGGCAATTTCCGCAACCTGGCGACTGCTCACCATTTTGTTCTGTACCAGATAGCTGACCAGGGAAACGCGATTGCGCTGAGCTTGCTGATACGCCTGTTGCGCGCTTTTGTCAGTGAGCAGTTCGGCCAGCACCAATTGCTTGGCCAGACCGCTGAGGGCGATGTCATTCATTCGATTACCAGGCACAGACCGTTCAAGACTTATAGCCTAGTCAACGGATGGAACCTCACCAGCGTTCTTGAGGTGACAAAAAGTGTCAGATAGTGCGGTTCTTCGGGGTATGTGCCGGGCTTTTACCGATCTGACACCCTGTAAGCCGGGGGCGCAGGGGTTGGCATGTGCTGTGCTTTGACTGGTTCAGGACATGAGATTTCGCCTCATGCATGGAGCCTGTTCTATGAATAATCAAAAAGGTTTTACCCTCATCGAGCTGCTGATCGTGGTGGCGATCATCGGCATTCTGGCGACGTTCGCGTTGCCGCTGTATTCCAAGTATCAGGCGCGGGCGAAGGTCACCGCGGGGCTGGCGGAAATTTCAGCACTGAAGGTGCCTTTTGAAGACATTATCAATCAGGGCACCGACCCGACACTGGCGCTGATCGGTGGTACGGCAACTACCGGTAACTGCACAATCACGGCATCGGGTACTGCTTCCAGCGGTGCAGGTACTATTGTTTGCACGATTGTCAATGCACCAGGTCCGGTGCTCAGCAAAACCATCACGCTGACGCGGACACTGGCCGGTGGCTGGACCTGCGCGACCACCGCGCTGCAGGACTACGCGCCCAAGGGTTGCACTGGCGTCTGATCCTGTATCGAAGCCTCAATGCCTCGCCTCTACGGACGCGAGGCATTTTCTCGACCGTTCGATGGCATCGCGGTAATTCGATAAAACCCGCAACTTGCATGTCAATAACGCCCGGGTCATGCATTTTGCATGACTCCAGGTATTTGGATTTTTTATAACGCATTGATTCTTATCGGTTTATTTGGCTATCTCAAGTTGGCACGGCCTTCGCACTGTCTCTGTTAACCCTGCTGAGAAGGCATGCAGCAGACTTTCTGGAAGAACAGGAGTTACTCGTATGAAGACGTTCGCTATCGCTGCCGCCGCTGCAACCGCTCTGACCCTGACCATGGCCAACGCTGCATTTGCGCAGACCACTCAAGCCACACAGTCGCCGATGGTGGTGGCTGCCGGTGAAATGACCAAGGCCGAGGAAGCAACTTCCGATACCTGGATCACCACTAAAGTGAAAAGCGATCTGGTCACCGAGAAGGGGATTCCTGGCACCGACATCAAAGTCGAAACCAACAAAGGCGTCGTTTCTCTATCGTCGAAAGTAGCCATTACCCAGTCTCAGAAAGATATGGCCGTCGCTATCACCAAGAAAATCAAAGGTGTCAAAGCTGTATCGGCTGATGGCCTGTTGGCCCAGTAAGACTGAAGGTTTCCCGCCGGAGCGGGGAGAAGCAAAAGATCGCAGCCTGCGGCAGCTCCTACAGACCATGATTTTGGCGTAGGAGCTGCCGCAGGCTGCGATCTTTTCCAATCAGTTTCCGCGTTTGCTGGTGATCCGTACCAGGCGGTTGCCTTCAAAGCGCAGGTATTGGTACATGCCGCTGTTCGGACCGTAGGTCCATTCCTCAACCGGGACTTCTTCCCGGCGATTGGCGCTACGTTTGTAGCCCAACGCATCACGTGCAACCGGCTCGCCACATTTGTGCAGCACTTCACTGGTGCGATCGCCGACGCTGATCAACTGACTGCCGCAGCGCAAGGTATCGGTCTGGGCTTGCACCTGGCTGGCGAAGAACGCCAGTGCCAGGCTGATCAGCAATCGGCTATTCATGCTTACTCCGCATCCAGGTGCATGGGCGTGACTACTCGGCCATCGCTTTCGGCTTCGCCCAGGTTAGCGTCAACGAAATACACCCGGTCATCGGCGAGCTGGGCTTTGTCGACCAGGTAGTCCTTGATGGTGCTGGCGCGATCCTGACCCAGTTGGCGCAGCAGCGCGGTGTCTGAAGACCAGAACTTGATCACGCCTTCACGCAGTTTGGCGGTGCGCTCTGCTTTGCCCAGTTGCGTCCATTCGGCCGGTGGCTGGGTTTTCAGGCGTGTGCGGTAAATGGCTTCGAGCAGCGGGCCTTTTTCGCTGTCCGGGACTGCCAGCAACGAAGCTTGCGCAGGGACTTTGTCGCCGCGGCGCTGGAGCATTTTGTAGTAGTTGTACTGGTATTCACGTTCCAGTCGCTGTTCGGCAATCAAGGGGCCATCGCTCTTCTCGGCGGCGGTACCTTCGATTTCCAGGCGCAGGGCCGGACGTTCCTTGAGCGCTTTGGCCAGGGTATCGAGCGCCGACTCGGCGTTCTTGCCCAGTTCACTTGAACCGGGTGCGAACGACACGCTGCCCAGGTCCTCGGCCCCACTGCCGTTGACCAGCCCGCCAATGAGCTTGAAGGGCGCCTCGGCCGCGCGCACGATCAGGTTGCGCAGGGTTTGCCAGATGATCGGCATGATGCTGAATTGCGGGTTGTTCAGATCGCCTGTTATCGGCAGATCAATGGAAATTTTGCCATCGCTGTCCTTGAGCAAGGCGATGGCCAGTTTCAGCGGCAAGCTCACGGCGTCCGGGCTGTCGACTTTTTCGCCCAGTTGCAGTTGCTCCACCACCACTTTGTTTTCGGCTTTCAACTGGCCTTTGACGATCTGGTAGTGCAGGTCGAGATTGAGCCGGCCCTTGCGGATCCGGTAACCGGCAAATTTGCCGGAGTAGGGGGTCAGGGTGGTCAGTTCGACGCGTTTGAAACTGGTGGCGATATCCAGCGCGGTCATCGGGTCGAACGGGGTGACGCTGCCCTTGATGGTCACCGGGGCGTAGCGGTCGACTTTGCCCTTGATGTCGACGGCGGCAGGTTTGACCTGGCGGCTGTCGATGGTGCCGATCTGGCCGTTGAGCTGTTGAATGGCGGTGGCAAAGTTCGGTGTCAGGCTGAAGTCGGCGAAGTTCGCCGAACCGTCGTTGATCGCAATCGCGCCGATGTGGATACCCAGTGGCTTGTCCTTGCTTGCAGCAGGTTTCGCGGCGGCGGTTTTACTGCCGTTGTCGGGCGATTGCGGGATCAGCAGGTCGTTGATGTTGGTGGTGCGATCATCGTTGATCATGAAGCGCACATAGGGCTGTTGCAGGTTGATCTTGTCGATCGACAGGCTATCGCCATGTTGGTAGTTCAGGCCTTCGACCACCACTTGCTGCCACTTGAGGAAGTCGCGGGTTTTCAGAGTGTCCAGGGTGTGCAATTGGTCGACCTGAGCGCGGCCGGTAACGCTGAACGCCAGTGGCTCGGTGCTTTTCAGGTCAACCGCCAGGTCGCTGCCGAGCATCCCGGAACGCAGCTCCAGACGAATGAACGGGTTGATATAGGACTGGGCGACGCGCAAGTCGATGTCTTTGGTCTGGACCTTGAGTTTGGCGCTGATCGGCGCAAGGTTGACCTCGCCATCCGCGAGAATCTTGCCCTGCTTGCCCAGGCCGGTATCGACCTTGAGGGAAAACGGCGAACCATTGAGGCTATCGAAATTCTTCACATCGACGTTCAGCGGGCCAAGCTCCAGTGCCACCGCCGGTTGGGCCTGACGGTCGGCCAGGTGCACTTGATAGTTGCGCAGCTCGACATCCTTGAGCAGCACTTGCCAGGGCTTGCTCGGCACCGCTGGATCGGGTTTTGGTTGCGGCGAGTCTGCCGCCGCCGGAGCCTTGGTTGACTCGGGTTTTGTGGCCGGTTTGGTCGGTTGGCTGGCGAAGAGCTTCTGCCAGTCGAGCTGGCCATCGGCTTCGCGGGCGGCCCAGGTTTCGAGCTTCTGGCTGCGGATCTTGCCGACGATCACTTGTTGCTTGACCAGATCGACCGTGGTCTCGCTGACGTCCAGACGTTCGAGGCGCACCAGCGGCCGGCCATCCGGGGCCTTGATGGCGAACGGAGCAACGCTGACGGAGGCGTTGTTCAGCAGCAGTTCGGTTCCCTGCGTCAGGTTGAACTTGTAATCGGTGCTCAGGTTCAGCGTTCCGTCTTCAAGCACCAGCGGCAATGCGTCACGCACGTAAGGCCACCAGGATTTCATTTTGCCGTCGGTGACTTTCAGTGTGCCTTCGGAGCTGATGGGTACCAGGCTGATGTGGCCGGTCCAGTCGATCCGGCCACCCGCCGGGCCAGCTGCGACGAGGGTCATGGCGGCGTTGTCGTCGGGCAGGGTACTGAGGTTGTTCAACTCCAGATTGAGCGTGTCGTACAGGAATTCGATCGGCTCGCTCGGGCGCAGGTCCTGGAAGTGCACATAACCACTGGCCAGATTGATGTGGTCGATGCGCAGCGGGAAGGGTTTGGCGTTCGGGTCCGCAGGCGTCGGCTCACTGGCTGGCAACTTGAACAGTTGCGTGAGGTTCAGGCTGCCGTCCTTGTTGAACAGAATCTCGGTTTTCGGCTTGTCCAGCTGCACATCGATCAAGTGCAGTGCACGAGTCCAGAGGCTATCGATTTGCAGGTTGGCGTACAGGCGCTCGAAGGCAAGCTGTTCCTTGCCCGGCTCGCCGATGTTCAGGCCCCACACGGTCAGTTCAAGACTGAAGGGATTGAGTTCGATCCGTTGAATGTGCGCAGGCACCGCCGCGTAGTTGGCCAATTGTTGATTGGCGATCCGCAAGGCGATGCCCGGTAAAATCAGAAACCCCAACACGCTGTAAAGGGCGACGGCAATCAACAAGGCGCCGATGGCGCGAATCAATCCTTTGGGCATGTTCGGCTTCAACTATCGGAATCGGGAGTGGCTTGGAGTATGGCATGCGATTCTGGTTCCAAAGCAATCACCTTGAACAGCAAATGTCAGGTTTTTTCGAAAGAGCTCAGAGTTGCAGGATCAGGGTTTTCAGCGGCGGCTGCTGATCCATCGACGGAAAGTCGCTGCCAGGTGTCAGCACTTTCCAGTCGCGCACCGGGCGTCCGGCCTTTTCTGCGCAGCGCAGCACCTGCTCACGCCAGTCGTCCATGCTGACTTTTGCCAGGTTGTTGCAGCAGATCAGCACGCCATCGTCGGCGGTGGCCAGTAGCGCCGGTTTGAGCAAACTCTGGTAGTCGCGCAGCAGGTCAACGGTGCCGAATGCACTTTTGGCCCAGGCGGGTGGATCGAGCAGGACCAGGTCGTACTGACGCTGTTCCAGGCGCGGATAACTGGGCAGTTTCTGCCCGCGGCGCTGGCTGATCGGCAGGCCGGCGAGTTGGCGGATGGCCGGGAAGTAATCGGACTGTACGAACTGCATGCTTGGCAATTGCGGGTTGAGCAGGCCGTTCTCACGGCCGACTGCCAGGTTACCCTCGGCGAAATCCAGATTGCACACCTCGCGTGCACCGCCAGCCGCCGCGGCAAGGCCGACGCCGCAGGTGTAGGCGAACAGGTTCAGCACGCTTTTGCCGGCGCTGTGGTCCTTGACCCAGCCGCGGGCGTTGCGCAGGTCGAGAAACAGCAGCGGATCCTGTCCGGCGTGGCGACCACGGACCCGGTAGTTCAGGCCCCATTCGTGGCCCACCATGTCGACAAGCGCGGCCTCTTCGGCGCGGTAGACCGTGTCTTCGCGATCAATGCGCGAGTTACCCCGCGAGCGGTCGTTATAGACCAGCAGGGTGTTGAGGTTGAGGTGCTGATTGATGACCTCGTGCAACGCGAGCAAGTCATCGCGTTCCAGCGACTGGTGAAAGCTCTGGACCAGCAGTTGCGGGCCGTAACGGTCGACGGTCAGGCCGCCGGCACCTTCCTGGCTGCCATGAAACAGTCGATAGCAGTCGGTGCCTTGCGAGTGGAGCTCTGCGAGCAAGTCTTGGCGATGATCGAGGGCGGCGCGCAGCGCCTGATTCAAGGAAGACATGGACGCGCCTTGCTGGGGAATTTGGCGCGAGAGTTTAACAGGATTGTGATCGATGGATCCCCTGTGGCGAGGGAGCTTGCTCCCGCTCGGGCGCGCAGCGGCCGTAAAACTTTCGACCGGGCTCTGTCTGAAAGAATTCGGCTGAAGGATTTGGGAGCGCTTCGCGCTCCAACGGGAGCAAGCTCCCTCGCCACAGGGTAAGGCAACACCACGCATTCAGCTGAGGATTCCCATCCGCCGTTTGGCCCGCTGCACCGAACCATTGCGCACCGCCCAGCGCAGCATCGGGGCACTGCGATTGACGCTGGCGCGAATCAGTTTGCGTTGCAGCGGATTCTGGCGGACACCAAGCATGTCACTGGCCCAGTCGGGCAGCAGGTCGATGCCCGCTTGCATCATCAGCCCACCGAAGGGCCTGGCCAGGCGGCTGGGTGACGGTGCAGCGAGGAGCAACCGCAGCACTTCGCGGCTGCGTTCATCGCACAGTAGTTGTGGGCGAATTCGCTCAAGGTATTCGCTGATTTCCCGCCGTGAGCGCGGAACATCGCGGGCGCCCAGACGCTCGGCGACCAAGGCGATCTCGCTGTAGTAACGGTCCTGATCGGTGGGCGAAAGATTCGGATTGCGGTAGCGCAAATGCGCAGCGAGAAAATTGCTGACCTCGGCCACATGGACCCAGGTCAGCAGGTCCGGATCGCTGGCGGCATAAGGGCGCCCATCGGGCGCGGTGCCGACCACTTGCAGGTGAATGGTGCGCACTTTCTCGATCAGCCACTCGGCGTCCTGACGCGAACCGAAGGTGGTACCGGAGATGAACTGCCCGGTGCGGCGCAGTCGACCGAGCATGTCCTCACGGAAATTCGAGTGGTCCCAGACCCCGGCCAGTGCCAGCGGGTGCAAGGCTTGCAGCATCAAGGCGCTGATGCCGCCGATGAGCATGCTGCTGAAGTCGCCATGCACTTGCCAGCTCACCGAGTCGGGGCCGAAGAGCCCGGGATCGCCCTTGGGGTTTTCCAGGTCGAGCTTGCCCAGCGAAAGGCCGGACAGGCTCATGATCTGGGTTTCGATACGGCTACGGATGAATTCCATGACGACTCGGTGGCTATGGCATTTAAAAAGTGCGCGGCCAACGGCCGCGCTTGGGTGAACAGATCATTGGTTCAGGCGCTTGTCGATCAGCCCGGCGACCACGCTGGGGTCGGCCAGGGTCGAGGTGTCACCGAGGCTGTCGAGCTCATTGCAGGCAATCTTGCGCAGGATGCGCCGCATGATCTTGCCCGAACGGGTTTTCGGCAAGGCCGGTGCCCATTGGATCAGATCGGGTTTGGCGAAACTGCCGATTTCCTGGCTGACGTGGGCCAGCAGTTCTTTCTTCAATGCGTCGCTGGGTTCGATGCCGTTCATCGGCGTGACAAAGGCGTAGATGCCCTGGCCCTTGAGGTCGTGGGGGTAACCGACCACCGCAGCCTCGGCGATGCTGTCATGCAGCACCAGTGCGCTTTCGACTTCGGCGGTGCCGATGCGGTGCCCGGAGACGTTGATCACATCATCGATGCGTCCGGTGATCCAGTAGTCGCCGTCTTCATCGCGCCGTGCGCCGTCGCCGGTGAAGTAGTAGCCGGGATAGGGTTTGAAATAGGTATCGATCATGCGTTGCGGGTCGCCATAGACACTGCGGATTTGCCCTGGCCAGCTTGATTTTATGGCGAGCACGCCGCTGCCGGCGCCGCTGATTTCCTTGCCGTGTTCATCGAGCAATACTGGTTGCACGCCGAACATCGGCCGGGTTGCGCAACCGGGTTTGATCCGTTGTGCACTGACCAGCGGGCTGAGCATGATGCCGCCGGTTTCGGTCTGCCACCAGGTGTCGACGATCGGGCAGCGCTGCTCGCCGACTGCGTTGAAATACCAGTCCCAGGCTTCCGGGTTGATCGGCTCGCCAACGCTGCCCAGCAGCCGCAAACTGGCGCGTGAGCTGTCTTTCAACGGCTCCAGGCCTTCGCGCATCAGGGCTCGCAAGGCGGTGGGTGCGGTGTAGAAGATGTTCACCTGATGCTTGTCGATGACCTGCCAGAACCGCGAGCTGTTCGGGTAGCTTGGCACGCCTTCGAAGATCAGTGTGGTCGCGCCATTGGCCAGTGGCCCGTAGACGATGTAGCTGTGGCCGGTGACCCAGCCGACGTCGGCGGTGCACCAGAAAACTTCGCCGTCGCGGTAGTCGAACACGTACTTGAAGGTCATCGCCGCTTGCAGCAGATAGCCGCCAGTGGTGTGAAGCACGCCTTTGGGTTTACCGGTGCTGCCGGAAGTGTAAAGGATGAACAACGGGTCTTCGGCGTCCATGGGTTCTGGCGGGCAGTCGTCGCTGACGTCGCGCAGGGCCTGGTGATACCAGAGGTCGCGGCCCTCGACCCAATTGACCTCGATCTGAGTGTGTTCGACCACTACGACAGTACTGACGGCCGGGCAACTGAGCAGGGCTTTGTCGACGTTCTGTTTGAGCGGTACGTATTTACCGCCACGTACCCCTTCATCGGCGGTAATCACGGTGCGGCAGTCCGCGTCGAGGATCCGGTCACGCAGGGAGTCGGGGGAAAACCCGCCAAAGACCACCGAGTGCACGGCGCCAATGCGTGCACAGGCGAGCATTGCGTAGGCGGCTTCAGGGATCATTGGCATGTAGATGCACACCCGGTCGCCTTTTTTTACGCCACGGCTTTTCAGCACGTTGGCCAGGCGGCAAACGCAGTGATGCAGTTTTTGGTAGGTGATGTGCAGCGATTCAGCCGGGTCGTCGCCTTCCCAGATGATCGCGGTCTGTTCGCCGCGTTGGGCGAGGTGGCGATCGATGCAGTTATAGCTGACGTTGAGCTGAGCACCGGCAAACCATTGTGCCGCGCCGGTTTTGATATTCGTGTGTTGAACGCTTTGCCAGGGGGTCGACCAGTCAAGAAAACGCTTGGCCTGTTCGGCCCAGAAAACGTCGGGTTGCTCGATGGATTGGCGGTACAGGCGCTGGTAGTCGTCCTGACTCAGTTGCGCAGCCTGGCGGACGGCATCGGCTTTGGGGAACGTGCTGATATCGAACATGGCGGTTCCTTATGCTTGTATTGCACAAGTGATAAAGATGCGCCGAGTGACTATCGGGTTCAAGAGGGGAGCTACGCGACCCTCGTAGGAGCAGAGCTTGCTCGCGATGAACGATGATGCGGTGTATCGGATACACCGCAGTGTTTGCATCGCGAGCAAACTTTGAAGGTCAAATCACCCGCGGTGACGACCGCGGAAGTAGTTGATCAGGCCCTGGGTCGAAGCGTCTTCGGCCGGGGTTTCTTCGCTGCCGACCAGGCGGCTGTAGACGCCTTTGCCCAGCTCCTTGCCCAACTCCACGCCCCATTGGTCGAAGGCGTTGATGCCCCAGATCACGCTCTGCACGAACACCTTGTGCTCGTACATCGCCACCAGCGCGCCAAGACGACGCGGGCTGATGCGCTCGACCACCAGGGTGTTGCTCGGGCGGTTGCCCGGGATCACCTTGTGCGGCGCGAGTTTTTGCACCTGGTCTTCGGCCACGCCTTTTTCACGCAGCTCGGCTTCCGCCTCGGCGCGGGTCTTGCCGAGCATCAGCGCCTGGCTTTGCGACAGGCAGTTGGCGTACAGCCACTGGTGGTGGTCGGCAACCGGGTTGAAGCTGACGATCGGCACGATGAAGTCGGCTGGAATCAGCTGGGTGCCTTGGTGCAGCAACTGGTGATAGGCGTGTTGACCGTTGCAACCGACGCCGCCCCAGATGACCGGACCGGTATCGGTGGAAACCGGCGTGCCGTCCTGACGTACGCTCTTGCCGTTGGACTCCATGTCCAGTTGCTGCAAGTGCTTGGTGATGTTGCGCAGGTAGTGGTCATACGGCAGGATCGCGTGGCTTTGCGCGCCCCAGAAGTTGCCATACCAGACACCGAGCAATGCCAGCAGCACCGGCATGTTCTGTTCGAACGGTGCGCTCTGGAAGTGCTGGTCCATGGTGTAGGCGCCGGACAGCAGTTCCTTGAAGTTCGACATGCCGATGGCCAGGGCAATCGGCAAACCGATGGCCGACCACAGCGAGTAACGCCCACCAACCCAGTCCCACATCGGGAAGATGTTTTCTTCGCGAATACCGAAGGCCACGGCCGCAGCGTTGTTGCTCGAAACGGCGATGAAGTGGCGATACAGCTCGGCTTCGGAGCCGCCCTGAGCCAGGTACCAGGCGCGAGCGGCCTGGGCGTTTTTCAGGGTTTCGAGGGTGTTGAAGGATTTCGAGGACACGATGAACAGCGTGGTTTCGGCACGAATCTTTGCCGACAACTCATGGAATTCGCTGCCGTCGATGTTCGCCAGGTAATGGCAGCGCACGCCTTTCTGGGCGTAGGACAACAGCGCTTCGGACACCAGTTCAGGGCCGAGGAACGAACCACCGATGCCGATGTTCACCACGTCAGTGATCGGCTTCTCGGTATAACCGCGCCACAGGCCGTCGTGAATGCGCCCGACCAGCTCGGTGATCTGGTTCAGCACTTTGTGCACGTCCGGCATGACGTTGACGCCATTGACCGACAGCTTGTCGCCCACCGGGCGGCGCAGGGCCGTATGCAGCGCCGGACGGCCTTCGGAGGCATTGACGATTTCGCCGTTGAACAACGCCTTGATCGCGTCTTGCAAGCCGACTTCGTTCGCCAGGCCCACCAGCAGATTGCGGGTTTCGGTATTGATCAGGTTTTTCGAGTAATCAAGAAATAGTCCACAGCTGCTCAGTGTGAACTGGGTAAAACGCTGCGGGTCGGCATTGAACGCTTCGCGCATGCTGAAATCCTGCATGGCTTGGCGGTGATCATTCAGCGCCTGCCAGGCTGGCAGAGCGGTAACGTCATGAGGAGTGCGGTAGTACGCCATCGCTGCGGGTTTCCTTTTTACTTGGACTGCCTTTAGGACACTGAAAAATCCGGAATGTCCTGTTTGATGACAGGCGCCCTCCGGTTGAACTGCGAATAAACGATTTAATAGCGCAGGGCGATTACAGTAAACCTCGCGGTGTGATCTGTCTTGGCTTTGTCTGACCTGTGGCCGGTACTATTTTGTACCGGCACTCAAGGTCGCCAGGCAGGCGGGCTTTCAGTGTTCGGAGTACGGGGGAGGGTTCAGGCGACCTGAACCGGGATGGCATTGCTGGTATGGCTCAACTCGTTGCCTGGAGCCATGTAGAGCATGCGCGGTTTGAAATTGAGCAGTTCGGCTTCGCTGTAATGAGCGTAAGCGCAGATGATCACCCGATCACCGACCTTGGCCTTGTGTGCGGCGGCGCCGTTGACCGAGATCATGCGCGAGCCTTCTTCGCCACGGATGGCGTAAGTGGTGAAGCGTTCGCCGTTGTCGACGTTGTAGATCTGGATCTGTTCGTACTCACGGATCCCGGACAGGTCCAGCCATTCACCGTCGATGGCGCAAGAGCCTTCGTAGTCGAGCACTGCGTGGGTAACTTCGGCGCGATGCAGCTTGGCCTTGAGCATGATGGCGTGCATGAGTGTTTCCCTTGGTCAGATCCGAACGGCGGGCAGTTTGCCCGAAGCTTTTGAGGCCGGCAATACACCGCAAAAGATCGCAGCCTGCGGCAGCTCCTACACGGAATCGTATAATTCTGTAGTTGCTGCCGCCGGCTGCGATCTTTTGATCTTGCCCTTTAAACCGGAGCGTCGAGGTTCAGGTGCAGGTTGTCGATCAACCGGGTCGTGCCCAGGAAAGCGGCCACCAGGATCACCAGGTCACGGTCATCCACGGTCGCTGGGCGCAGGGTCAGTGCGTGGCGGATTTCCAGGTAATCAGGACGCAACCCTGCGGCCTGGAGCTGCTCGATCTTCCGGGCCAGGAGCGCCGGGTAATCGCGTTCGCCCTGTTTGATGGCTTCGGCGATGTCGCTCAGCGTGCGATACACAATTGGCGCGACGGCCCGCTGTTCTTCGCTGAGGAAACCATTGCGCGAGGACAGCGCCAGACCGTCGGCGGCTCTTACGGTGGGTTCGCCAATGATCTGGATCGGCATGTTCAGGTCATGCACCAGCGCGCGAATCACCGCCAGTTGCTGGAAGTCTTTCTGACCGAAGACCGCGAGGTCGGGCTGAACCATGTTGAACAACTTGCTGACCACCGTCGCCACGCCTTCGAAATGCCCGGGGCGGCTGGCGCCACACAGGCCTTCAGACAGCAGTGGAACGCTGACGCGGGTCTGGCCGGCCATGCCGTCCGGGTACATTTCCTCCACGGTTGGGGCGAACAGCAGGTGACAGCCGGCTTGCAGCAGTTTCTCCTGGTCGGCGGCCAAGGTCCGCGGATACTTGTCGAGGTCTTCGCCGGCACCGAATTGCAGCGGGTTGACGAAAATGCTCGCGACTACAAAGTCCGCTCGTTGGGCGGCTTTGGTGACCAGTGCGACGTGACCACTGTGCAGGTTGCCCATGGTCGGTACGAAGCCGATACGTTTGCCTTCGCCGCGAGCGCGGGCGACGGCGGCACGTAGTTCACGTACGGTTTTGACAGTGTTCATGCAGAGAATCCGTGTTCGGCGCCAGGGAAGGTTGCGGCTTTGACTTCAGCGACGTAAGCGCTCAGGGCGGCGTGAATGCTGTCTTGGCCGGCCATGAAGTTCTTCACGAACTTCGGTGCGCGGCCGCTGAGGGACAGGCCGAGCATGTCGTGCAGTACCAGCACCTGACCGTCGGTGGCATTGCCGGCGCCGATGCCGATCACCGGAATCTTCACCGCTTGAGTGATTTCGTGGGCCAGCTCGCTCGGTACACATTCGAGCAACAGCATCGCCGCGCCGGCCTGTTCCAGGGCAATCGCGTCGGCACGCATCTGCCGGGCCTGGTTTTCATTGCGGCCCTGAACTTTATAGCCGCCGAGAATGTTCACCGACTGTGGCGTCAGCCCCATGTGCGCGCACACCGGAATACCGCGTTCGGCCAGCAGACGAATCGACTCGGCCAGCCACAGCGCGCCTTCGACCTTGACCATGTGTGCACCGGCCTGCATCAACTGGGCACTGTTGGTCATCGTTTGCTCGATGGTGGCGTAGGCCATGAACGGCAGGTCCGCGAGGATCAAGGCATCGGTGTTGCCACGCTTGACCGCGGCGACGTGGTAAGCCATTTCGGCGTTGGTCACCGGCAGGGTGCTGTCGTGTCCTTGCAACACCATGCCAAGGGAGTCGCCCACCAGCAACACTTCAACACCCGCCTCATTGCAAGCGTGGGCGAAGGTAGCGTCGTAGCAGGTCAGCATGGTGATTTTTTCACCCTTTTGCTTGAGGCTCTGCAATGTGGTCAAGGTGATAGCTGGCATGTAAGGAATCCTCATTCAGGCGCTTGGAAAACTACTGCGGGTAACGCGCGTGATTCTTCATTTACTCAGGCGCACGGTCTTGTGTCGTGCTTTAAAAGCCTGGATTGCGCCCTGTAGTGCCGGGTTGCCGGCAGCGGGACGCCTATAGTCGTGAGGAGAACTCGGGAAGTCAATTGGATGTGTTACCGCAATGTTACGCCGTTGGTGTTACCGGCGTTACTGATGCGATTCAGCATAGATCTGTAGGCGCTGAGCTTGCTCGCGATGAACGATTACGCGGTCTGTCTGGAAACCGCAGTGTTGCCATCGCGGGCAAGTCTTGCTCCTACGGGGCCAGGCGTTCCAGTCCGACGAACGGGCATGCAGCGAGCAGGTCGCGCAGGTGACGACCGTCGGCCAGTTGCAGGTCAGCTGGCGCCAGTTCGGCCAATGGGTACAGCACAAAGGCTCGGGCCTGCATGTGGTAATGGGGGACTTTGAGGCGGGGCTCGTCGATCAGTCGATCGCCGAACAGCAGGATATCCAGATCCAGCGTGCGCGGGCCCCAGCGTTCATGACGCTCGCGACCCTGGTCGATTTCGATGGCTTGCAGCGCATCGAGCAGCTCAAGCGGCGTCAGCGTGCTGTCGAGCGCGGCCACCGCGTTGGTATATCGCGGCTGGCCCGGCAGCAAGGAGTCGCTTTGATAGAAGGACGAAACTCCCACCAGCGCTGTCTGGGGTAACTGCGCGAGCGCTTCGACGGCGCTGCGCAATTGTTCCGCGGGGGCGGCGAGGTTGCTGCCCATGCCAATGTAAATGCGTTCCATCGATTTACTCGCCCGACGCACTCGGTACGCCAGCGGCACGTTTGCGCTTGGCGCCACCGCTGCGGCGACGTTTACGCGGCGCACCGCTGGCACCGTCGTCCTTGCCGCTGAGGTCGCGGATCATGTCGCGGCGTTCGCTTTCGTTGGCGTCCTGATAGTCCGTCCACCATTCGCCCAGGCCATTGGTCTGTTCGCCAGCGCTTTCACGCAGTAGCAGGAAGTCGTAACCGGCACGGAATCGCGGGTTGTCCAGCAACAGGTCGGCACGTTTGCCGCTGCGGCGTGGCAGGCGCTCCTGCATGTCCCAGATCTCGCGGATCGGCATGGTGAAGCGCTTTGGAATCGCGATCCGCTGGCATTGCTCGCTGATCAGTTCGTGAGCAGCTTCCTGCATGGCCGGAATCGGCGGCATGCCACGATCCTGCAAGCGCAGTACGCGGGCCGGCAAGGCTGGCCAGAGCAGGGCGGCGAACAGGAACGCTGGCGTCACCGGCTTGTTCTGCTTGATCCGCAGGTCGGTGTTGATCAGCGCTTCGCTGATCAGGGTGTGAGTGTAGGTCGGGTTGTGTTCCAGGGCTTCGGCGCTGGCCGGGAACAGTGGGTCGAACAATTGCAGATCGACCAGCATCTCGAAGGTGTCCGCGGCATGACCCGAAAGGAACAGCTTCAACACTTCTTCGAACAAGCGCGCCGACGGGATCTCGCGCAGCATCGGTGCCAGGTTACGGATTGGCGTGGCACTGTGCTTCTCGATGCCGAAGTCCAGCTTGGCGGCGAAACGCACCGCACGGAGCATCCGCACCGGGTCTTCCTGGTAACGCTGGGTCGGGTCGCCGATCAGGCGGATCAGGTGATTGCGGATGTCGTGTACGCCGTTGGCGTAGTCGAGAATGCGTTCGCTGACCGGATCGTAATACAGGGCGTTAATGGTGAAGTCGCGGCGTTGCGCGTCTTCCTCCAGCGTGCCGTAAACGTTGTCGCGCAGAATGCGCCCGCTTTCGTTACGCGAGGACTGGTTGCTGTCTTCTTCCTCGTCGTTTTGCGGGTGATTGGCGCGGAAGGTCGCGACTTCAATGATTTCGCGACCAAAATGGATGTGCACCAGTTTGAATCGGCGCCCGATGATCCGCGCATTACGAAACTCGGCGCGAACCTGTTCCGGTGTGGCGCTGGTGGCGACGTCGAAATCCTTGGGTGTGATGTTGAGCAGCATGTCGCGCACACAGCCACCGACCAGGTAAGCCTGGTAGCCGGCGCTCTGCAGGCGTTCGACGATGTTCACCGCATAACGGCTGAACTGAGCCCGTTGCAGCGAGTGTTGGCTGCTGTTGAGCACTTCAGGCGTGCTGCGAATGTGTTGCGTACGACGCAAGGGAGAACGGAATGACTGGAACAGCTTCTTCAGCATGGGATGCACTGTTTGAAGGAATGTTCGGCCAAAACGAAGAATGACCGCATGATGGGCCGGGATTCTAGCATTTAGTCGGGGGATGGTGTAGGAAGCTGCGCTGATCTGCGTAGCAGCTGTCGAGCTATGCGAGGCAGCGTTCGGCGGCGAAGCCGTCGTAAATGCATACACCTCATACTATCTGACAGACCGCAATCTCAGGTTCTACGACGGCTGCGTCCGAACGCGGCCCGCACCGAACGCAGCCTCGCGGGCTCGGCAGCTGCTACAAGCCGCGTTGGCCAAACGCCAGAAACTACAAGGGGAGCCGAAGCTCCCCAAGAAGTAGTTGCATGCTCTATTTTTATTTTTGGTTTCGGGCTTCTTGTTTTTGTGTCGCGCCCTTGTCATGAAGGTTTCCTTCATGACCCTCCCAATCGGGAGCCAAGAGCAAACGGATTGCTTTGGTCGCTGTGCTGCAGTGATCTGTGCGATCCAACCAGTTCAGGCTCTGCCTTAGGGCAGTTTTTGTTGTTCTCGGCCTGGTTGCGGGGCAAGCCCCAAATACAACGCCTCTCCAAAAGAATCAGTTAGCTACGCCTCTCGCCGTCTTGTTTTTGTTGTGCGTGAGTCGATTCGTCTTATTTTTATTGTCTTGTGCATTGCTTGTTATTGTTCTTGTACCAAACATATAGCAGGTGCCGTGCCAACTTTTGCGAGCCCCAGTAAAACAAGGGGTTAGGTGCCTGGGTCGCCTTTTTCAGGGCCAAAAAAAACCGGGGCTTCGTTACCGTAAGCCCCGGCTTCTGTTACGAGAAAAAGCTGCGGTAACAGTTTTTTCACATTGTCATGTGTTACTCGCACACTCGACAGGTGACGTTCAGCTTTCGCTGGTCGCGCCGGTCTTGCGTCGTGGGATACCCAGGCGCTGACGACGCTCCCACAGGCATTTGCGGCTGACGCCGAGTTTGCGAGCCAATTCGGTTTCGGTCATGTGATCCTGGTGTTCGAGGACGAAGTGCTGGAAGTAGTCTTCCAGTGACAGGTCTTCGGTGGGCTCGTGGCTGGTGTTGCCGGTGCTGCCCTGTTGCGGTGCCAGGCCGATGAACTCGTCATCTTCAAGATCGCTGAGCTCGATATCGATGCCCAGCAACTCGGCAGAAATCTCCGGGCTCTCACACAGGATGACGGCACGCTCGACAGCGTTTTCCAGTTCACGCACGTTGCCCGGCCAGGAGTAATGACGAATTGCCTGTTCGGCGTCCGGAGCGAATTTCAGGTCGGTGCGATTCACGCGCGCGCTCTGGCGGGCGAGGAAAGCATTGGCGATTTCGTTGACGTCCGCGCCACGCTCACGCAGGGCCGGCAGTTTCAGGGCGATAACGTGGAGACGGTAATACAGGTCTTCACGGAACTGGCCGATCTTGGCCAGGCTCTTCAGGTCACGGTGAGTCGCAGCGATCAGGCGTACGTCGACCTTCTGCGATTGCACCGAGCCCACGCGGCGGATTTCACCTTCCTGGAGCACGCGCAGCAGGCGCGCCTGGGCTTCAAGTGGCAGTTCGCCGATTTCATCAAGGAACAAAGTGCCGCCGTCGGCGGCTTCAACCAGGCCCGCGCGCCCGGCGCTGGCGCCGGTAAACGCGCCTTTCTCGTGGCCGAACAGCTCGGACTCGATCAGGCTTTCCGGGATGGCTGCGCAGTTCACCGAAATCATCGGCGCCTTGGCGCGTTTGGACAGGTTGTGCAGGGCGCGGGCGACCAGCTCTTTACCGGTGCCTGATTCGCCCTGAATCAATACATTGGAATCGGTGGGAGCCACTTTACGGATTTTGCCGTACAGATCCTGCATCGGTGGGCACGAGCCGATGATGCCGATTTCGCCATTGCTGTTATCGACAGCGGACTTCGCCGAGCCGCTGGCTTTGCCGACCGCAGGTTCGCCCACGGAGCTTTGCGCCGATTGCCGGTCACGCAGGATGCGTGCGACGGCCTGGAGCATCTCGTCATGGTCGAAAGGCTTGGCGATGTAGTCCACCGCGCCCATCTTCATTGAGTCGACTGCCGAGCGCAGGCTGGCGTAGCTCGTCATGATCAGCACCGGCTTGCCCTGGCCCAGCTTGATCAGCTCGGTGCCCGGTGCGCCAGGCAGGCGCAGGTCACTGACAATCAGGTCGAACGTGGGAATGCTGAAGCGTTCTTGTGCTTCCTGCACTGAACCGGCTTCGCTGACCTGGTACTGGTTACGTTCCAGCAGGCGGCGCAAGGCGGAGCGGATAATTGTTTCGTCTTCGACGATCAAAATGTGCGGCATTGATTCGATACTCTCGACGGTCTCAGTTCACAGCGGACGTCGCTTCGACATGACGCGGTAAGGTCACCCGGATACGGGTGCCGCGTTGGCTTTGTGTGTCAGCCGGGCTGTCGATGGTGATTTGTCCATAATGCTCTTCAACGATGGAATAGACCAGTGCAAGGCCCAGACCGGTGCCTTCGCCAGGATCCTTGGTGGTGAAGAAGGGTTCGAACAATCGGTCCATGATGCTCGACGGGATACCACTGCCCTCGTCTTCCACGATCAGGTCGATCGTGTGTTCGTTGGCTTCACTTTTTACTCGAACCGCACTGCCGGCCGGCGATGCGTCGCGGGCGTTGGACAGCAGGTTGATCAATACCTGGGCGAGCCGTTGCGGATCGCCATCGACCCAATGCTCGGGATCGCACAGGTTAAAGAACTGCACTTCGAAGTTGCGGCGGTTCAGCGCCAGCAGACCAATGGCATCCTGGGCCACCTCGGCCAGACAGACCGGTTCGTCATTGTGCTGATGGCTGCCGGCGTGGGCGAAGCTCATCAGCGACTGAACGATGCGTGACACGCGTTTGGTCTGTTCGAGGATTTGCCCGCTGATTTCCTTCAGTTCGCTGTCTTCTTCGCGCTCTTCGCGCAGGTTCTGCGCCAGACACGCGATGCCGGTGATCGGGTTGCCAATTTCATGGGCCACGCCGGCCGCCAGTCGACCGATACTCGCCAAACGTTCGGAGTGCACCAGTTTGTCTTCGAGCATCTGGGTTTCAGTCAGGTCTTCGACCAGCAATACCAGACCGCTGTTACCGGGCGCGAGCGGTTCGTCGATCGCCGCTTTGTGCAGGTTCAGCCAGCGCGTCTGACCGTCCAGAGCCAGGTGCTGTTTGTGCAAATGCTCGTCGGGAAGATTGATGAAGCCTTGCAACAGTTCTTTCCACGGCTCGCCGAGGGTGCCCAGGCGTGAACCGACCACGCGTTGCGCGGCGATCCCGGTCAACTCCTCCATGGCCTTGTTCCACATGAGGATTTCCTGATCCTTGGCCAGCGAGCAAACACCCATCGGCAACTCTTGCAAGGTCTGGCGGTGATAGCGGCGCAGGGCATCGAGTTCGGCGGCAAGGCCGGTGAGGCGCGAGTGATAGTCCTCGAGGCGGCTTTCGATGAAGTGAATGTCTTCGGTGACGTAGTTTTCGCCGCCAGCCTTGTACGGCAGGAAGGTTTCGACCATGTCTTGCGCAACGCTCGGGCCCATCAGGCCGGAGAGGTTGGCTTCGATTCGGTCACGCAGGCGGCGCAAGGCATATGGGCGACGCTCGTCGAACGGCAGATAAAGGTCGCGCAGGGCCTGTTCGACTTCTTTCTGCGCGGCTTTGGCGCCCAACGGTTTGGCCAGTTGGGTGGCGAACTCCTGGGGTGAGGCGGCGTGCAGTTCGCGGCGTTGCGGGCGACGCACGTTGTCTACGGCACAGGCTTCAGCGGCGCTGGCTTCTTCGGTACTGGCGTTGGTGAACAGCGAGATCAGCGTGAACATCAGCACGTTGGCCGCCAGCGACGCGATCGCCGCCATGTGCCAACTGGTGTCGTCGAGCACGTAGATCATGTTCAGCAACGGGATATAGAAGCCCTGCAGGTTGCCGACCAGCGGCAACAGCATAGTCACCAGCCAGACCAGAATCCCCGCCAGCAACCCGGCGATGAAGCCGCGACGGTTGGCGGTCGGCCAATACAGGACGGACAGTACGCCGGGCAAAAACTGCAGGGTGGCAACGAATGCGACGATGCCCAGGTTGGCCAGGTCCTGCTCGGCGCCCAGCAGCAGATAGAAACCATAACCGGCCATGATGATCGCGACGATCAAGGCGCGGCGGGTCCATTTCAGCCAACGGTAGATGTTGCCTTCGGCAGGCGGCTGATACAGCGGCAGCACCAGGTGGTTCAGGGCCATCCCGGACAGCGCCAGGGTGGTGACGATGATCAGGCCGCTGGCAGCTGACAAACCACCGACGTAGGCCAGCAGTGCCAGCGCCTTGCTGTTGGCGGCGATGCCAACGCCGAGGGTGAAGTATTCCGGGTTGGTGGTGGCGCCAAGTTTGAGGCCAGCCCAGAGAATCAGCGGTACGGCCAGGCTCATCAGCAGGAGAAACAGCGGCAAGCCCCAACTCGCACTGACCAGCGAGCGCGGGTTGAGGTTTTCGGTGAAGGTCATGTGGTACATGTGCGGCATCACGATCGCCGAGGCGAAGAACACCAGCAGCAGCGTGCGCCATGGGCCTTCTTGCAGCGGCGTGTGCAGGGCGGCGAGGGCGGTCTGGTTTTGCAGCAACCAGACTTCCAGCTGTTGCGGACCGTCGAACACGCCGTACAAGGCGTAGAGGCCAACGCCGCCAATGGCGATCAGCTTGATCACCGATTCAAAGGCAATCGCGAACACCAGGCCTTCGTGTTTCTCCCGGGTCGCTATATGCCGCGAGCCGAAGAAGATCGTGAACAGGGTGATCAGCGCACAAAAACTCAGGGCGACCCGATGCTGCACCGGCTCACGGGTGAGGATGCCAATCGAATCGGCGACCGCCTGAATCTGCAACGCAAGCAACGGCAGCACGCCGATCAGCATGAAGATGGTGGTCAGCGCGCCGGCCCAGGTGCTGCGGAAACGAAACGCAAACAGGTCGGCCAGGGAGGAAAGTTGATAGGTTCGGGTGATCTTCAGAATCGGGTAGAGCAACACCGGCGCCAGCAGAAACGCCCCGGAAACGCCGAGGTAACTGGACAGGAAGCCATAACCGTATTGATAGGCCAGGCCGACCGTGCCGTAGAACGCCCAGGCGCTGGCGTAGACACCCAATGACAAGGTGTAGGTCAGCGGGTGGCGAATGATCGCTCGCGGGATCATTCCGCGTTCACTGATCCAGGCAACACCAAACAGCACTGCCAGGTAGGCGGCACTGATCAGGATCATCTGGGTCAGGCTAAAGCTCATCGGCATCTTTTTGGCTCTGCAGGATGAAGGTCACGACGATCAGAATCAGCCACAGCAGATACGGGCGATACCAGGCGCCAGTGGCGTCGATCCACCAGTCCATGATGGCTGGGGAGAACAGATAGATCCCCACTACCAGGAGTAGGACCAAGCGATAGATGTACATCCCGGCCTCTCTTTATTGTGCGCGTGCCCGAAAACGTGCGGCGATGGTAACGGATGGGCGCCAACCTGCAAGCTTAGTCAGCGTAATTGCGCTTCGGGTAGTGTCAGTGTGCGCGGGATTAACGCCGCATCCCAGTGCCTGATGCCCCAGTTCAGCACTTCCCTGGGGCTGGCGTTATCGAGTTCGTGGCCAGGCTTTTGTCCCAGTGCGCGTAGGGCGCGCAGCAACAGGGGCGTGGCCTGATCCTCGGTCAACGGCGGCGAGCGGTAGGACTTGCCGAGCTTGTTGCCGTCCGGCTGGGTAATCAGCGGCAGATGCAGATAGCGCGGTTGCGGTAGGCCGAGCAGTTCTTGCAGGTACAGCTGGCGCGGGGTGGAATCGAGCAAGTCGGCACCGCGGACAATATCGGTGATGCCTTGCCAGGCGTCGTCGAGCACCACTGCCAGTTGATAGGCGTAGAGCCCGTCGCGTCGACGGATGACGAAGTCGCCGACCTCACGGCCCAGGTGCTGGCGGTATTCGCCTTGCACGCGGTCGGTGAAGTGATATTCCAGTTCCGGGACGCGCAAGCGGATTGCGGCGTCTTCGCTGGCATGACCGGCGTTGCGGCACAGACCTGGATAAATCCCGTGATAAGGCGCCAGTTTTTTCCGCGAGCAGGTGCAGGCGTAGGCCAGACCATGGTTGAACAGTTGATTCAACACCTGCGCGTAGGCGTCGTGGCGGTCGCTCTGGCGAACCATTTCGCCGTCCCATTCGAAACCGTAGCTTTCCAGTGCCTTGAGGATCGCCGCTTGGGCGCCGGGTTCCTCCCGAGGCGGGTCGAGGTCTTCCATGCGCAACAGCCAGCGGCCGCCAACCGAGCGGGCGTCAAGGTACGAGGCCAATGCCGCGACCAGCGAGCCGAAGTGCAGGTGCCCGCTGGGGGTGGGAGCGAAGCGCCCGATGTAGGCGGGGGATTTGATGGCAGTCATGGGCGCGATGTTACGTTGTCTGGTTCTGTAGGAGCACGGCTTGCCGGCGATGGCGCCCTTGAAATTGCCATCGCGAGCAAGCTTTGCTCCCTCGGACGTTCAGGCACCAGAAACAAAAACGGAGCGTTCGCACGCTCCGTTCTTCGTTCAAGCGGCCACTTACTTGCCGACTTGCTTTTCCTTGATCTCTGCAAGGGTCTTGCAGTCGACGCACATGTCAGCGGTAGGGCGTGCTTCCAGGCGTTTGACGCCAATCTCGACGCCGCAAGACTCGCACCAGCCGTATTCTTCGTCTTCGATCAGTTGCAGGGTCTTGTCGATTTTCTTGATCAGCTTGCGCTCGCGGTCGCGGGCACGCAGTTCGAGGCTGAATTCTTCTTCCTGACTGGCACGGTCGGCCGGGTCGGGGAAGTTCGCCGCTTCGTCCTTCATGTGATCAACAGTGCGGTCGACTTCCTGCATCAAGTCCTGTTTCCACTTCTGCAGGATCTTGGTGAAGTGTTTGCGCATGGGCTCGCCCATGTACTCCTCGCCCTTGCTTTCAATATAGGGTTCGAAGCCGCTGATCTTTGGCTCAGTGCTTTGCTGCTTTGCTTGGGTGGGCATGAAATGGACCGCCTCTACTCTTGTAATCCATTGCGCAGGATTGCTCCATCACCGACACCTGCCGGCCCTGCGGCTGCAAGCGGGCGAACTTACCAGATCAAATCGGAGCGCGCTACTCCTGGATGTCGAGGCTGCGGTCCGTAAGGCTTGCAAATGTTTGCAAAGCCTTGTCTGGCGGGTCTGGAGGCCTGATCAGATATTGATTTTAGTCAATCCTGAGGCTTATGTATCAGCTCTTTTACGGGTGAACTTCCGGTTGTGACCGCTTTAGGTTCTCGCTCGTTCCCGGGCTTGGGTAGAATCAATTCTTTTCCCCCGTTGAAGGAAGGCTAATGGCTCAGCCCTACAGTGCGCGCAGCCGCGCTATCGAACCTTTCCATGTCATGGCATTGCTGGCGCGCGCCAATGAATTGCAAGCGGCCGGGCACGACGTGATTCACCTGGAAATCGGCGAACCGGATTTCACCACTGCCGAGCCGATCATCAAGGCCGGCCAGGCGGCGCTGACGGCGGGGAAAACCCGTTACACCGCGGCTCGTGGCATTCCAGAGCTGCGTGAAGCCATTTCGGGCTTTTATGAACAACGTTACGGCTTGAACATCGACCCGCAGCGCATCCTGATCACGCCGGGTGGTTCTGGCGCGTTACTGCTGGCCAGCGCCTTGCTGGTCGATCCCGGTAAACACTGGCTGCTGGCCGACCCGGGTTACCCGTGCAACCGGCATTTCCTGCGGCTGGTGGAAGGTGCGGCGCAACTGGTGCCGGTCGGCCCGGACGTGCGCTATCAGCTGACGCCAGGTCTGGTCGAGCGTTACTGGGACCACGACAGCGTTGGCGCACTGGTCGCTTCACCGGCCAACCCGACCGGAACCATCCTGACCCGCGATGAGCTGGCCGGGCTGTCTGCGGCAATCAAAGAGCGCCACGGCCATTTGGTGGTGGACGAGATCTATCACGGCCTGACCTACGGCACCGACGCTGCCAGTGTGCTGGAAGTCGATGACAGCGCTTTTGTGCTGAACAGTTTCTCCAAGTATTTCGGCATGACCGGCTGGCGCCTTGGTTGGCTGGTCGCCCCGGAGGCTGCGGTCGGCGAGTTGGAAAAACTCGCGCAGAACCTTTATATCAGCGCGCCGAGCATGGCCCAGCACGCAGCACTGGCCTGCTTCGAGCCGGACACCATCAGCATTCTCGAAGAGCGCCGGGCCGAGTTCGGGCGCCGACGTGACTTCCTGTTGCCAGCCTTGCGCGAGTTGGGTTTCGGGATCGCCGTGGAGCCGGAAGGCGCCTTCTATCTGTATGCCGACATCAGTGCCTTTGGCGGTGATGCGTTTGCCTTCTGCCGGCACTTTCTGGAAACCGAACATGTTGCCTTCACCCCGGGCCTGGATTTTGGTCGGTATCAGGCCGGTCATCACGTGCGGTTCGCCTACACCCAGAGCCTGCCACGCTTGCAGGAAGCGGTTCAGCGGATTGCCCGTGGCCTGCGGAGCTGGCAAGGCTGATGCATTTCAATCCTCCTCTGGAAGAAGGTCGGCTGATTCGTCGCTACAAGCGTTTTCTCGCCGATATCGAAACCGTTAGCGGCGAGTTGCTGACTATTCACTGCCCAAACACCGGGTCGATGTTCAACTGCATGGTCGAAGGCGGGCAGGTCTGGTTCAGCCGCTCCAGCGATCCGAAACGCAAGTTGCCCGGCACCTGGGAAATCAGTGAAACCCCGCAAGGGCGGCTGGCCTGCGTGAACACCGCGCGGGCCAATACCTTGATTGAAGAAGCGCTACGTGGCGGTTTGATCAGCGAGCTCAATGGCTTTACCGGGCTCAAGCGTGAAGTGCCGTATGGTCAGGAAAACAGCCGCATCGATTTCCGCCTCGATTACCCGAGCGGCCCGGCCTTCGTCGAAGTCAAAAGCGTCACGCTGGGCTTCGATGGCTCAGCGGTTGCGGCGTTTCCGGACGCAGTGACTCAGCGCGGTGCCAAGCACTTGCGCGAGCTGGCGTGCCTGGCGCGGGACGGTATTCGTGCGGTGCAGTTGTATTGCGTCAATCTGACCGGCATTGACTCGGTGCGCCCGGCCGAGGAGATCGATCCGGGTTACGCGGCCGCTTTGCGTGAGGCGAAAGCGGCCGGGGTTGAAGTGTTGGCGTACGGTGTGAGCCTGACCTCGAATGAAGTGCGCGTTGACCGTCGACTGGAGGTGTTGCTCGACGCCTAAAGTTGAACCCAGATTCCCTGCCTGTCTTCGCGGCATGCCAGGGCACTGAGGGACTGCCCGGCACAGGGCCCGGCCACGCATTCACCGCTTTCGATCAGAAACAATGCACCGTGAGTGGCGCACTGGATCAGGCTGGCGCTGGGGTCGAGAAACTGGTCCGGCTGCCATTCCAGGCCGACACCGCGATGCGGGCAGCGATTTTCGTACACGTAGACCCGGCCTTCACGGCGTACGGCAAACAACTTCTGGCCATCGATCTCGAAACCACGGCTGCCGGCATCGACCAGCTCGGCGCTGGAGCAAAGAAACTTCATGACTATCCTCAAGTGCCAAAGGCTCTGGCCTCTGGCGGTGATGCGTGCGCGCTCACTGGTTAGCAAATGTGTCTGCGCTTGACGTGCAAATGCAAACAATTATCAAATGGGTGTTTCGCCCGTGGCGGCTGCGTAGCTGACGACGCCTTGATCCTGCGGGAAAACTCCACAAAGGAAACCCTGTTATGCGCCTGAGTACCAGCGCTATTGCGCTCTGTGTCGGACTTTTGGTCAATCATGGGGCTCAAGCGACCGAATTGCCGCAACGCTGGGTCAGTGCCGGCGGGGCTTTGTCGGAGTGGGTGAGTGCGTTGGGCGGCGAGTCGAAACTGGTCGGTGTTGACAGCACCAGCCAGCATCCCGAATCGCTCAAGGCCTTGCCGAGTATCGGTTATCAGCGGCAATTGTCGGCAGAGGGCATCCTGAGTTTGCGCCCGCAGCTTCTCATTGGCACCGAAGAAATGGGCCCACCGCCAGTGTTGTCGCAGATTCGCGGTGCCGGGGTGCAGGTTGAGTTGTTCTCTGCACAACCTGACTTGCCAACTCTGCAAGGCAACTTGCAGCACCTGGGTAAATTGCTCGGTAGCGAGCCGCAGGCCACGGCGTTGTTCCAGAGTTATCAACAGCAACTTGAGCAGCAGAAAGTCTGGGTCAGCCAGGCTCAGGCCAAACAAAAAGCGCCGGGCGTGTTGCTGTTGCTGGGGCACGCTGGCGGCAAGCCGCTGATCGCCGGTAAGGACACCGCAGCCGATTGGCTGTTGCAACAGGCGGGTGGGCATAACCTGGCGACCCATACCGGTTACAAGCCTTTTTCCGTTGAGTCCCTCGCGGGCCTGACGCCAGACGTGCTGGTGTTTGCCGACCGGGCGCTGACCGGTAACGCCGCGCGTGCCGCGTTGTTCAAGGAAAACCCGATTCTTGCGTCGACGCCGGCGGCCAAGGCCGGACGGGTGTTCGAGCTGGACCCGACGCTGTTGGTTGGCGGCTTGGGGCCGCGCTTGCCGGAAAGCCTGGTAAAGCTGTCCGCCGGGTTCTATCCCGCTGAATCGGCCAAGGCAACCATCGCCCCATGAGTACTCTGGTCAAACCTCGTTCGTTGTTCATCGGGCTGAGCTTGCTGTGTTTGTTGGCGATCTGGTTGTCATTGGCCCTGGGCCCGGTCAGCTTGCCGCTGCTCGATACGTTGCGCGCCGCAATGCGGATGATCGGTCTACCGGTTCCTGCCGAGGGATTGGAGCAGGCTGAACTGATCCTCGGGCAGATTCGCTTGCCGCGTACTTTGCTCGGTCTGGCGGTGGGCGGGGTGCTGGCGTTGTCTGGCGTGGCGATGCAGGGTTTGTTCCGCAATCCGCTGGCCGATCCGGGGTTGGTCGGCGTTTCAAGTGGTGCAGCCTTGGGCGCGGCGATTGCGATTGTCGGCGGCTCGCTGTTTGGCGGCTTGCCTGAGGCGATCGGTCCTTACCTGTTATCGCTGTGTGCGTTTCTGGGTGGGCTCGGGGTGACGGCGCTGGTTTACCGTCTTGGTCGGCGTAACGGCCAGACCAACGTGGCAACCATGTTGCTGGCAGGCATCGCTCTGACGGCGCTGGCCAGTTCGGCGGTGGGTTTGTTCACCTATCTGGCGGACGACGCGACCTTGCGTACGCTGACCTTCTGGAACCTGGGCAGCCTGAATGGCGCCAGCTATGCGCGACTCTGGCCATTGTTGTTGGTGAGCGCTGCGGTAGCGCTGTGGTTGCCGCGCCGGGCCAAGGCGTTGAATGCGTTGTTGCTCGGTGAGTCCGAGGCCAGTCATTTGGGGATCAACGTCGAAGGGCTCAAGCGCGAGCTGGTGTTCTGCACCGCGCTGGGCGTCGGTGCCGCTGTTGCGGCGGCAGGGATGATCGGTTTTGTCGGGCTGGTGGTGCCGCATCTGGTGCGACTGTTGGCGGGACCCGATCATCGCGTGTTATTGCCGGCCTCAGTCCTGGCAGGCGCCAGCCTGTTGTTGTTTGCCGATCTGGTGGCGCGCTTGGCGTTGGCCCCGGCTGAATTGCCGATTGGCATCGTTACGGCGTTTATCGGCGCACCGTTCTTTCTATATTTGCTGCTACGAGGTCGCGCCTGATGCTGCGAGTGGAAAACCTGCAGATCTGCCGCGGCAAGAAAATCGTCCTGGCCGATATCGATCTTGAACTCAAGCCGGGCGAAGTCCTCGGAGTGCTGGGCCCCAACGGCGCGGGCAAAAGTACCTTGCTCGGCGCGTTATGCGGCGAGTTACGTCCTGATCATGGTCGTGTCTGGCTCGATCAGCGCGAGCTAAGCCAATGGGATGGTGCACAACGGGCGCAACGCCTGGCGGTATTGCCTCAGACCTCGACCCTGGATTTTGCGTTCCGCGTCGAGGAA
This sequence comes from Pseudomonas sp. GW822-FHT04C11, assembly GCF_058800905.1. Lineage (NCBI taxonomy): Bacteria > Pseudomonadati > Pseudomonadota > Gammaproteobacteria > Pseudomonadales > Pseudomonadaceae > Pseudomonas > Pseudomonas sp. GW822-FHT04C11. The sequence continues at coordinate 580,607 of NZ_JBXAMS010000001.1, forward strand.
GTGGTCGGCATGGGCCGTTTGCCGCATCAAACAGGCCGGGTGCGCGATGACGAGATTGTCGCTGCTGCCTTGCAGGCTGCCGATGTCGGGCATTTGAGTGGCCGCAGCTACCTCGCCCTGTCCGGCGGTGAGCGCCAGCGTGTGCACCTGGCGCGGGTGCTGGCGCAGCTTTGGCCGGGGGAGGCTGGGCAAACCTTGCTGCTCGACGAGCCGACGTCGATGCTCGATCCGCTGCATCAGCACACCACCTTGCAGGCGATTCGGGAATTTGCTGATCGCGGAGCGGCGGTGCTGGTGATTCTGCATGACCTGAATCTGGCGGCGCGTTACTGTGATCGCATTCTGTTGCTCGAAAGTGGCCGTCCGCATGCATTGGACACACCGCAGCAGGTGCTGCGGCCGGAGCCGCTCAAAGCCGTGTTCGGGCTGGATGTGTTGGTGCAGCCGCACCCGGAGCGCGGGCATCCACTGATCATCGCCCGTTGAGGTGAGCTCATGCGTGGGATATTGATTCTGGCGCTGTTGTTACTGGTGTCATGCCAAAACATGGCACCCAGTGCCGTGGATCAACCGGCTGGGGTGATTCGCGATCTGCATAGCGGTCAGCGTCTGAGCGCGCAAGCGCTGGTCGAGCGGTTGGCCGGGGCGCCACGGCTGATCGTTGGCGAGCAGCATGACAATCCTGATCATCATCACGCACAGCTGTGGTTATTGCAGGCACTGTCCCAGCGCCGGACTCAGGGCAGCGTGCTGCTGGAAATGCTGACGCCGGACCAGCAGGCACGTGTCGATGAAATCCATGCGTTGGACACCGCTCGCTGGCCCGCCGATTTGCCGGCGGCGTTGGCCTGGCAATCGGGTTGGGACTGGAATCTGTATGGGCCGATTGTGCGCTTTGCCCTGGCTCAGCCCTATCCGTTATTGGCGGCGAATCTGGACTCGACTGACGTTCGGCGTATGTACAAGCAAGCGCCGGCCGTAAGCGGAACCCGGTCGAATGCGCCAGCGGTCAGGAATGAGCTGCTGGCGCAAATCCGTGAGTCTCATTGCGGGTTGTTACCCGAAAGCCGGATGCCGGCCATGCTGGCGGTTCAGCAACAACGTGATCGGCAAATGGCCGAACAACTGCTGGCAGCGCCCGCGCCGGCATTGTTGTTTGCCGGCGCTTATCACGCGCGGCTGGACATTGGCGTACCGTTGCATGTGCAGGATCTTGGTGAGCATTCGGCGCCCGTGGTGGTGATGCTGGCGGAGAAGGGAGCTGTGGTCTCGTCGGCATCGGCGGATTACGTCTGGTACACGGCCGCCCGACCCGTTCAGGACTATTGCGCGCAAATGCGTCAGTAACAAGCAGTCGGCATATCTCGCGAAGCACTTTTCGACAGGCAAAAAAAGACCCGGCAAGAGCCGGGTCAAATAACCGTGATTAGCCTGATGAGGAGATAATCTGAGAGTCCGAACCAATGGTCTTTCAGAAGATCAGCTGATCTCGCGATCAGTTGCGATAATCATAACGATTCTCATTTCTAAGTCAATCGCTGTTTTCCGAGTTCTTTGCTCTTTTGCTAAACACTTGTTTGGATCGCCTGTAAATGCTGGGCTTTAGACCTTGTGACGTGACGAAATGGCTTCAAGCTGTTTATTGAGTGCTTCCTTGCGATCAGCGGGGATATCGTTCCAGTGCACATCCATCAGCGCCCCCTCAATCGCATACAACAACACCTTCGAGGCGCGAAACCCGCGAGTGCGTACCGCACGATAAGCATCTACCGCGCCCAGGCGGCGCAAGTCCGAGGCGCTGTGGATGCCCACGGCATGCAGCCATTGCGCCGATGTCTTGCCAAGGTTTTTCAGGTGTTGCAGTTCATCATTCATCAAGCCTCCTTGCGACAGCCGAAGAGTGCGTGGGCAAGCCTCACAGGAGTGTAGCGGTCAGTAGGAAAAGCGTGGTTGTTTGGTCAGTTTGAACGCAAAAGCTTCTAAGGCGTTCTACCAGATAGTTCTGGAAAGGGCGGTAGCGGCGGCAGGAAAGGACTTGGGAGATCAGGCATGCAGTCCGGCGCGCAGCAGGGGCACCGGACTTCAGGTGACGGCAGGTGTTAGCGGGTGCGGTAGCGCAGGCGAGTGCCGAAATTCATCGACATGAGAATTTCGTCAGCGCTCAGCTCGGAGGGAAAGTAAGCGCCAGAGATTTGTGCGTGGGCCAGGCTCGCGCCTTCGAGGGAGGCATCACGAAAATCAATGCCGCGCAGGTCGGCAGAGCGGAAATAGGCATCGCTGAAATCAATACCTTCGGCGTTCAGCTCGCGCAGGTCGAGGCCACGAAAGTCGCCGCCCACCATATCGATAGGCCCGGACTTGGGCCTTTCGCGATTGAAGCCTTCGATGTCGTCTTTGTGCAGCAGGGCATATAGCGGGGTGTCGAGAAGTTTCGGCTGGCTCATGGTGTCACCTGTTGGTTTTATGACGCCAGTATAGTGCCACTATTTTGCAGGCGTGAAGCCGGTTAGGGCTTCGCGCCTGAATTTAGTTTCTTACAGCCCCGGCAGACGCTGACGAATTTGCGCGACCACGGTGTCGAGGGTCCCGCTTTCATTGGTCTGAACGCGTTTGCTGCAGAGAATCTCTGCCGGAGTCAGCGGCTCGCGGCTGGCTTGTTGAGCTGCGATAACAGCCAGATTGGCGTCAGATGGATCGTTTTTGTCTGCTTGACGCTGTGCGAGCCAGCTCTCGATCACGGCTTGTGGTGCGTTGCAATCGAGGATCAGGAATGGCGCGCCGGTCGCTTCGGCGATTTTTGCCGCGTTATCGCGTTGTTCACGCTTGAGGTAAGTCGCGTCAATGACCACCGGGAAACCGGCGCGCAGAATCACGCCAGCGATTTCATGCAGGCGGGAATAGGTGCTGGCACTGGCGTCGGCGCTGTAGATACCGGCTTGCAGGTCGTTCGGTACGTGCTGTTCGCCGAACAGGCGCTTGCGCTCGACGTCGGAGCGCAGGCGAATCGCGCCCAGTGCTTCTACCAGGCGCATGGCTACGTGGCTTTTACCTACGGCAGAAACACCGTGGGTGATCGCCATGAAGCGCGATGGAATGGTGCTGTAACTTTCCGCCAGGTTGGCGTAGTTGCGGTACTGGCGCAGGGTGGTGGCGCGCTGCACCGGATCGGCCTCGGCGGGCATGCTGAACAGGGCGACCTTGGCGCGAACCAGTGCGCGGTAGGCTTTATAGAAGTTCAGCAGCTCAAGGCCCTGATAGTCGCCGGTCAGCTCCAGGTATTGGCTCATGAAGCGCCGAGCCAGGCTTTTCAGGCCACGGTCTTCAAGGTCCATCGCCAGGAAACCGGTGTCGGCATAGACGTCGGTGAAGCGGAACGGCTCGTTGAATTCGATGCAGTCGAAAATCACCACGTTGCCGTCGATCACGGTGACGTTGCCCAAATGGATATCACCGTGGCATTCGCGGATGAAACCTTCGGCCTTACGTTGTACCAGCAGTGGTTTCAGGCGTTCGAAACTGCTTTCGGCCCAGGCTTGCAGGGCGTCGAGTTGCAGCAGGTCGGCTTTTTCGCTGAGGAACGGGCGGATTTGTTCGAAGTTCTGCCGCACCGGTGCCATGACGCTTTCAGGCGTGCCGGCTTCATGAGCTGCCGGAACCTTCGGGGTGCTCAGGTGGAACCGGGCGATCTGGGTGGCCATCTCGTCGATGTGCGCAGTCGTCAGTTCGCCATTGGCCTGCAGGTTACTGAGCAACTGGCTTTGCGGGAACTGGCGCATTTTCAGCGCGTAATCGAGCACTGGACCGGTGCCGCCCAATTGCGGCGCTTCAATGCTGCCGGTGATCGGCAGCACTTCAAGGTACAAATCGTTGGTCAGACGCTGGTTAAGGCGCAGTTCTTCGCTGCAGAAATGTTCGCGTGACTCGAGACTGGTGAAGTCGAGGAAGCCGAAATTGACCGGCTTCTTCACTTTATAAGCATAGGGGCCAGTGAGCAGCACCCATGAGATGTGCGTCTCGATGACCTGGAATCCCTCTACAGGATGCGGGTAGAGGGCCGGGTTTTGCAGGGCAGCGATCAAGGACTGGCTCACAGGTGATCCTTCAGAGTCTGGAAAAATTCAAGGGCAACATTATGGCGGCTAGCCGGGTTAACGCAAACCTCGCTGGGCTCATGTTGATCGGGAATAAAGTGCGTATAATCCGCCGCCATGACTCGTACCCGATCCCCTCGTACCCCTAAAAAACCTCCTTCTAGCGGCCTGCGCCCCTGGTTAGGCTGGGCGCTCAAGCTCAGTCTGGTCGGCCTCGTAGTGCTGGCAGGCTTCGCGGTTTACCTTGATGCCGTGGTCCAGGAGAAGTTCTCCGGCAAGCGCTGGACCATTCCGGCCAAGGTTTATGCGCGCCCGCTCGAACTGTTCGTCGGACAGAAACTGAGCAAGGATGACTTTCTCACCGAGCTCGATGCCTTGGGTTATCGCCGCGAAAGTGTGGCCAATGGACCTGGCGCGGCATCGGTCAACGGCAATACCGTCGATTTGAACACCCGTGGGTTCCAGTTCTATGAGGGCCTGGAGCAGGCTCAACCGGTACGTGTGCGCTTCTCGGGCGATTACGTCGCCGAGCTGTCGTCGACCAACGGTTCAAAACTGTCGGTGGTGCGCCTCGAGCCGCTGTTGATCGGTGGCCTTTACCCGAAAAACCTCGAAGACCGCATCCTGATCAAGATCGATCAAGTGCCACCGTATCTGCTCGATACGCTGGTGGCGGTGGAAGACCGTGACTTCTATCACCACTTCGGTGTGTCGCCAAAATCGATCATGCGGGCCGTTTGGGTCAACACATCGGCCGGGCAAATGCGTCAGGGCGGTAGTACGTTGACGCAGCAACTGGTCAAGAACTTCTACCTGACCAACGAGCGCAGCCTGAGCCGTAAGCTGACCGAAGCGATGATGGCGATGCTGCTTGAGTTGCACTACAAAAAGCCGGACATTCTTGAGGCTTACCTCAATGAAGTGTTCATCGGTCAGGACGGTCAGCGCGCCGTGCACGGTTTTGGTCTGGCCAGTCAGTTCTTCTTCAGCCAGCCGCTGTCCGAACTCAAGTTGCATCAAGTCGCGTTGCTGGTAGGTATGGTCAAAGGGCCGTCCTATTACAACCCGCGTCGCTACCCGGAGCGCGCGCTTGAGCGACGCAATCTGGTACTCGATCTGCTGGAACAGCAAGGTGTCGCTACTGCCGAGCAAGTCGCTGCGGCGAAGAAGATGCCGCTGGGCGTGACCAAGCGCGGCAGCCTGGCCGACAGTTCGTTCCCGGGCTTCCTCGATCTGGTCAAGCGTCAACTGCGCGAAGACTACCGCGACGAAGACTTGACCGAAGAAGGTCTGCGGATTTTCACCAGTTTCGACCCGATCCTGCAGATGAAGGCCGAAGCCTCGGTCAACGATACCTTCAAGCGCCTTGCCGGCCGCAAAGGTTCGGATGATGTTGAAGCGGCGATGGTCGTGACCAATCCTGAAACCGGTGAAGTCCAGGCGATGATCGGTAGTCGCCAGGCCAGCTTCGCCGGCTTCAACCGGGCGCTGGATGCCGTGCGGCCAATCGGTTCCCTGATCAAGCCGGCGGTATACCTGACCGCGCTTGAAAAGCCGAGCCAGTACACCTTGACCAGTTGGCTGTCCGATGAGTCCTTCTCGGTCAAAGGCGCAGATGGTCAGGTCTGGAAACCGCAGAACTATGATCGTCGCTCCCACGGTACGGTTTTCCTGTACCAGGGGCTGGCGCACTCCTACAACCTGTCGACTGCGCGTCTGGGCTTGGAAGTCGGTGTGCCGAACGTCCTGAAAACCCTTGGGCGTCTGGGCATCACTCGCGAGTTTCCGGCCTTCCCGTCGATGTTGCTGGGAGCGGGTGGCATGACGCCGATTGAAGTGGCAACCATGTACCAGACGCTGGCCAACGGTGGTTTCAACACGCCGATGCGCGGGATTCGCAGCGTACTGACCGCCGAAGGTCAGCCGCTCAAGCGTTATCCGTTCCAGATTCAGCAGCGTTTCGATCCGGCTTCCATCTACCTGATCCAAAGCGCCATGCAGCGCGTGATGCGTGAAGGTACCGGTAGCTCGGTTTACAACGTGCTGCCCAAGACGCTGACGCTGGCGGGTAAAACCGGTACCAGTAACGACTCGCGAGACAGCTGGTTCGCCGGTTTCAGCCAGGATCTGCTGGCAGTGGTCTGGCTGGGGCGCGATGACAACGGCAAGACGCCGTTCACCGGTGCCACGGGCGCGCTGCAAGTCTGGACCAGTTTCATGCGCAAGGCCGACCCGTTGCCGCTGGATATGCCGCAGCCGGATAATATCGTTCAAGCCTGGGTCGATTCGCGCACCGGCCAGGGTTCTGAAGCCAGCTGCCCAGGCGCGGTGCAGATGCCGTATATTCGCGGCAGCGAACCGCCTCCTGGCGCTGCGTGCGGTGGTTCAGGCCCCGCGTCAGGCGAATCGGTGATGGATTGGGTCAAGGGCTGGATGAATTAAGCAAAGAGGGATTCAAGTGAACAAGTGGTTTATTCCAGCGGTTACGGTGACAGCCCTGGCTTTGCTCAGCGGTTGCTCCAATGTGCAGCACGGCTCGATTCCAGTGGTCGACTCCGGTACGGCCGTGTCCAACAGTGAGCGGATTTCTGCCAATGGCGGTTTCCGTAAAAGCACCGTGAAACGGCCGGCACAAGCCCAGACTCAGGCGATCCCGCAGGGTGACACTGGCGTGGTGGTAATGATCCCGGGCGGTGGCGCGACGACGTCGACGCCAATCAGCACGCAGCCGATCAGTCCTGGCCCGACCAGTTCCGGTCCGATTACTCCGGGGACGTATGACAGCGGACCGATGCAGTCGGCACCAATCAATCAGGGTAACTACAGCATGCCATCGACGCCGAGCGGGATTCCTCCTGCGAGCAGCGGCGGCGGTTTGTCTGCCGACGAGCAGCTTGACGGTCCGGTACTGGCCTTGCTGACCACCGCGCAGCAGCAACAGGCGAGCGGCGATCTCAATGGTGCGTCTTCCAGCCTCGAGCGTGCCCAGCGGGTTGCTCCGCGTGAGCCGCAAGTGCTTTATCGTCTGGCGCAGGTGCGCTTGGCCCAAGGTGATGCAGCGCAAGCCGAGCAGTTCGCTCGCCGAGGTTTGACGTTTGCCAATGGACGTCCGGATCTGCAGGCGAGCCTGTGGGAACTGATCGCCCAGGCGCGTGAGAAACAGGGCGACTCCGCTGGCGCGGCGCAGGCTCGTCAAAAGGCCAAGGTTTCGCTCTGATGGATGTCCGTTTTCCGAAGATCGCCGAACAGCTGCTGCTGATCGAGCGTGAGTTGCGTCTTCAGGGCTGGTGGGGCGAGGTCTCGCCAAGCGCTGAGGCGCTGGCCAGCGTCGAGCCATTTTCCGTCGATACGCTGGATTTCGAGCAGTGGCTGCAATGGATCTTCCTGCCGCGCATGAAGATCATCCTTGAGAACAACCTGCCGCTGCCGAACGCCTCGGGCATTCAGGAAATGGCCGAGATGGTCTTTGCTTCGCGTAATGTCCAGGGCAAGGATCAGCGGTTGCAAGCCTTGCTCAAAGAGTTCGATCAGCTCATCACGGCCTCCCGCTAAGCCGGAAACTGCCAGTGCCTAACTACTGGCAGTTATCCTTGATCTGTTTTTGTGTTTCGGTGATGCGTTCCTGACGCTGTTGGTCTGTCAGGCGACGCATCTCACCGTCGACTTCCTCACGTAACCTCGGATTGTTCTGCAGTTGAGCCAGGTTCGTTCGTGCCTGTTCGCAGAACGTCTTGAGCTGGGCTTGCTGCTCTGCGACCTGCTTTTTCACTGTGCTATCGATGGCCTGTTGATCGCCTGTCGCGCTGTTGCGCGGCGGGGTGGTCGGTTTGCCAGCGGGCAGGGCGGGTTTCACTACGGTGGTGGCTTCCTGCCCTTGAGGCGGCTGTGCATCGAAATGGGTAACGCCCTGGCCATCAATCCATGTGTAGATCGGACTGGCCATGCACAAAGGGCTCAGGCCAATCAGCAGACTGGCCGTGAAGATCAACGTTCGCATGCCGTTTCCTTGTCGTGGGTTGCGCAATTGAAGCTAACACACCTGCTGTTTATAGGTTTTTTCTTGCGTTCTCATGCGCTTAGTTCGAATAAAGCACATTGACGGCTTGACTTGCAGAGGGCGAAACAGAAGAATCCAAAGTCCGCTGTAGAGGGACTGCCAGAAGCAGGCCCGCTCGGCAGATCATGAGGCGCATATCCGCGCCGACCTGTTACACCCGCAACGCGTTACCTCGCGCTGGGTGGGAAAGCCCCGCAACACTTGGGACGATCCCAATACTTGCTCAGTCAGTGCTGACGTAGTCGGCGACCACCGTCGCTCATGCTCTGCCGAGAAGTAAACCTATTAAGACCCGTCCCCTTATGTGGGCGGTATTCTGGCGTTTTAGAGGTGAACAACGTGGAGCTTTTATCTGGCGGTGAGATGCTCGTCCGCTTTTTGCGTGACGAAGGCGTCAAATATATCTACGGGTACCCGGGTGGTGCTCTCCTTCATGTATACGATGCCCTGTTCAAAGAACCGGAAGTGACCCACATCCTGGTTCGTCACGAACAGGCTGCGACCCATATGGCTGACGGCTATGCCCGTGCTACCGGTAAAGCCGGCGTAGTACTGGTGACCTCCGGGCCGGGCGCAACCAACGCCATCACCGGTATTGCCACGGCCTACATGGACTCCATTCCGATGGTGATCATTTCCGGCCAGGTGCCTAGCACCATGGTAGGCACCGATGCGTTCCAGGAAACCGACATGATCGGTATCTCCCGGCCGATCGTGAAGCATAGCTTCATGATCAAGCACGCGTCGGAAATCCCGGAAGTCATGAAGAAAGCGTTCTACCTGGCGCAATCCGGTCGTCCCGGTCCTGTCGTTGTCGATATCCCGAAAGACATGACCAACCCGGCCGAAAAATTCGAATACGTCTTCCCGAAAAAAGCCAAGCTGCGTTCCTACAGCCCGGCGGTTCGTGGTCACTCCGGGCAAATCCGCAAGGCAGCAGAAATGCTTCTGGCGGCCAAGCGTCCCGTGCTGTACTCGGGCGGCGGCGTGATCCTTGGCGGTGGCTCCGCGCCGCTGACCGAACTGGCGCAAATGCTCAACTTGCCAGTGACCAACACCCTGATGGGCCTGGGTGGCTACCCTGGCACCGACCGTCAGTTCATCGGCATGCTCGGCATGCACGGTAGCTACACCGCCAACCTGGCCATGCACCATGCTGACGTGATTCTCGCTGTCGGCGCGCGTTTCGATGACCGCGTGATCAACGGCCCGGCCAAGTTCTGTCCGAACGCCAAGATCATTCACATCGACATCGATCCGGCTTCGATTTCCAAGACCATCAAGGCAGACGTGCCTATCGTTGGCCCGGTTGAGAGCGTCCTGACCGAAATGGTCGCGATCCTCAAGGAAATCGGCGAGACCCCGAACAAGGAGTCTGTTGCCAGCTGGTGGAAGCAAGTTGACGAGTGGCGTGGTGATCGTGGCCTGTTCCCGTATGAAAAGGGCGACGGTAGCGTTATCAAGCCGCAAACCGTGATCGAAACCCTCTGCGAAGTGACCAAGGGCGATGCCTTTGTGACCTCCGACGTGGGCCAACACCAAATGTTCGCGGCGCAGTACTACACGTTCAATAAGCCGAACCGCTGGATCAACTCCGGTGGCCTGGGCACCATGGGCTTCGGTTTCCCGGCGGCGATGGGCATCAAGTTGAGCTTCCCGGATGCCGACGTCGCCTGCGTGACGGGCGAGGGTAGTATCCAGATGAACATTCAGGAACTGTCCACCTGCCTGCAATACGGTTTGCCGGTAAAAATCGTCATCCTGAACAACGGTGTTCTGGGTATGGTTCGCCAGTGGCAGGACATGAGTTACGGCAGCCGTCACTCGCACTCCTACATGGAATCGCTGCCTGACTTCGTCAAGCTGGCAGAGGCCTATGGTCACGTCGGCGTGCGCATCACCGACTCGAAGGATTTGAAGTCGAAGATGGAGGAAGCGTTCGCCATGAAAGATCGCTTGGTGGTGCTCGATATTTCGGTCGACACCAGCGAGCACGTCTATCCGATGCAGATCAAAGACGGCTCCATGCGCGATATGTGGCTGAGCAAGACGGAGCGTACGTAATCATGCGGCATATTATTTCCTTGCTTCTGGAAAACGAACCGGGCGCTCTGTCTCGTGTAGTCGGCCTGTTCTCGCAGCGCAACTACAACATCGAGAGCCTGACCGTGGCACCTACCGAAGACCCGACCCTGTCGCGTCTGACGCTGACCACTGTTGGCCACGATGAAATCATCGAGCAGATCACCAAGAACCTGAACAAACTGATCGAAGTGGTCAAGCTGGTCGACCTGTCGGAAAGCGCTCACATCGAGCGCGAACTGATGCTGGTCAAGGTCAAGGCCACCGGCGCCCAGCGCGCCGAGATCAAACGCACTACCGATATTTATCGTGGACAGATCGTCGATGTCAGTGCCAGCGTGTATACCGTTCAATTGACCGGTACCAGCGATAAGCTCGACAGTTTCATTCAGTCGATCGGCACTGCCTCGATTCTGGAAACCGTACGCAGTGGCGTCACCGGGATTGCCCGTGGCGACAAAGTACTCAGCATCTAAACCAAATTAGCGAATGGCCTGAACGGCCTGGATATATAGGGGAAATTCATGAAAGTTTTCTACGATAAAGACTGTGACCTGTCGATCATCCAGGGCAAGAAAGTTGCCATCATCGGTTACGGTTCCCAGGGTCACGCTCAAGCGTGCAACCTGAAAGACTCCGGCGTTGACGTTACTGTCGGTCTGCGTAAAGGTTCGGCCACTGTTGCCAAAGCCGAAGCTCACGGCCTGAAAGTGACTGACGTTGCTTCTGCTGTTGCCGCTGCCGACCTGGTCATGATCCTGACCCCGGACGAGTTCCAGTCTGCCCTGTACAAGAATGAAATCGAGCCGAACATCAAGAAAGGCGCCACCCTGGCCTTCTCCCACGGCTTCGCGATCCACTACAACCAGGTTGTGCCGCGCGCTGACCTCGACGTGATCATGATCGCGCCGAAGGCTCCGGGCCACACCGTGCGTTCCGAGTTCGTAAAAGGCGGCGGTATCCCTGACCTGATCGCTATCTATCAGGACGCTTCCGGCAACGCCAAAAACGTAGCACTGTCCTACGCTGCCGGCGTTGGTGGTGGTCGTACCGGCATCATCGAAACTACCTTCAAGGACGAGACCGAAACCGACCTGTTCGGCGAACAAGCCGTTCTGTGCGGCGGTACCGTTGAACTGGTCAAAGCCGGTTTCGAAACCCTGGTTGAAGCTGGCTACGCGCCAGAAATGGCCTACTTCGAATGCCTGCACGAACTGAAGCTGATCGTTGACCTCATGTACGAAGGCGGTATCGCCAACATGAACTACTCGATCTCCAACAACGCCGAGTACGGCGAGTACGTTACCGGCCCTGAAGTCATCAACGCTGAATCCCGTCAGGCCATGCGTAATGCCCTGAAACGTATTCAGGACGGCGAATACGCCAAGATGTTCATCAGCGAAGGTGCTACCGGCTATCCTTCGATGACCGCCAAGCGTCGTAACAACGCTGCACACGGCATCGAGATCATCGGCGAGCAACTGCGCTCGATGATGCCGTGGATCGGCGCCAACAAAATCGTCGACAAAGCCAAAAACTAAGTCACGAGCTTGTACAGAAAACGCGGCTTAGGCCGCGTTTTTTCGTTTGAGTGGTCGGTTCTGGTATAAAGCTGCATCGTTTGCGGCCGAACCGTTGTCGCAGACACCTGTCGAAACTTTCCACACCGTTGCAAGGTAATGTCCATGAGCGAACGTCCCGAAGAGCCAAACCAGGCCTCTGACGCCGAAAGCCTGCTACCCATCGATGAGCATGTCGAAGAAGGGCATGACGCTGAAGGCCGTAAAGTCCGGCATCGTGGTATCTATCTTCTGCCGAATTTGTTCACCACTGCGAACCTGTTCGCAGGGTTCTACTCCATCATCAACTCGATGAGTGCCCAGAGCGCCTTGAGTGCCGGTGATGCTGCAAGCGCGAGCAAGTATTTTGCTTTCGCGGCGATTGCGATTTTCGTCGCCATGGTCCTCGACGGCCTTGATGGCCGGGTAGCGCGCATGACCAATACCCAAAGCGCCTTCGGTGCCGAGTACGACTCGCTGTCGGACATGGTTGCCTTCGGTGTTGCGCCGGCGTTGCTGGCATTCGGCTGGGCACTGGGGGATATGGGCAAGGTTGGCTGGATGGTTGCCTTCATCTATGTCGCAGGCGCGGCATTGCGTCTGGCGCGCTTCAATACCCAGGTCGGCACTGCAGACAAGCGCTACTTCATCGGTCTGGCCAGTCCGGCTGCGGCAGGTGTGGTTGCAGGTATTGTCTGGGCATTCAGCGATTACGGGATTCAGGGCTCCAAGATGTCCTTCCTGGTTGCTCTGATGGTTGCAGCCGCCGGGATGCTGATGGTCAGCAACATCAAGTACAACAGCTTCAAAGAGCTGGACCTGAAGGGGCGTGTACCTTTCGTAGCGATCCTGGCGGTGGTGCTGGTGTTTGCAGTAGTCTTCAGCGATCCGCCGCGCATTCTGCTGCTGGTTTTTCTCGCCTATGCAGCTTCTGGTCCGGTGCAGTACCTGTTGCATCTTCGTCGGCACAAAAACGCCGAGTGATGTAATTTCCCCCATACTCCGCAGTCTATTGGTGCATCTGTCCTCCAATTCTGCGGAGTTGCCATGTTATTCAAGTTTCCCAAGTCGTCCGACTCTCATGAGTCGGACGTCACGCCTGAGTCTCTCTATCTCTCTCGTCGCAGTGTGCTTGGTGGGGCGATCGCCGGTATGGCGGTCAGCGGCCTGCCACGATGGGCCAGCGCTGACAGCGCGGCTCGGTACGCGGATGTCGAGTCGGGCAAGGCGCCTTCCTGGTTTTCCGAAAAGCTCCCTGCAACCAAATGGGAGGCGGTGACCGTCAAGGATGAGGCGATCACGCCGTTCAAGGACGCGACTCACTACAACAACTTCTATGAGTTCGGTACCGACAAGGGCGATCCAGCGCAAAATGCTGGCGCACTGAAAACCGAGCCGTGGTCTGTGGTTGTCGATGGCGAGGTGGGTAAGCCAGGGCGTTATGCGCTGGAGGACTTCATGAAGCCGTATCAGTTGGAGGAGCGCATCTATCGTCTGCGCTGTGTAGAAGCCTGGTCGATGGTGATTCCCTGGATCGGTTTTCCCATCTCGGCGTTACTTCGCCAGGTCGAGCCGACATCCAAAGCAAAGTACATTCGTTTTGAAACCTTGCAGGACCCCAAGACCATGCCGGGGCAGCGTTCTGGTTTCGCCTTGATCGACTGGCCTTATGTAGAAGGGCTACGTCTGGACGAGGCGATGAATCCGTTGGCGATTCTTGCCGTCGGCATGTACGGCCGCGAGCTGCCCAATCAGAATGGCGCGCCTTTACGCTTGGTGGTGCCGTGGAAGTACGGGTTCAAGAGCGTCAAATCCATCGTACGTATCAGTCTGGTCAGCGAGCAACCGAAAACCACTTGGCAGAGCATTGCATCCGATGAGTATGGCTTTTACGCGAACGTGAACCCTACGGTTGATCACCCGCGTTGGACTCAGGCCAGGGAGCGGCGCCTACCGAGCGGGCTGTTCAAGCCTAATGTGCGTGAGACACAGATGTTCAATGGCTACGCAGATGAAGTCGCGTCTCTCTATACAGGCCTCGATCTGCGGAAGAATTACTGATGCGTTTTCCAGTGTGGCGCATTAGCGTCTTTATCGTTGCGGCGGTATGGCCATTACTCTGGCTGTATGAAGCCTGGAGTTTTGCCTTGGGGCCGGATCCCGGAAAAGTGCTGGTGGATCGGCTGGGGTTGGGGGCTCTGGTCCTGCTATTGGTCACCTTAAGCATGACGCCTGTACAAAAGCTGACAGGATGGGTTGGGTGGATTGCCATTCGGCGGCAGCTCGGGCTGTGGTGCTTCGCTTATGTTGTTCTGCATTTGAGTGGCTATCTGGTTTTCATTCTCGGTCTTGACTGGTCTCAGTTGGGGGTAGAGCTGCGCAAGCGGCCGTACATTATTGTCGGCAGTCTGGGATTTCTTGGTCTTCTGGCACTGGCGGTTACGTCCAATCGTTATAGTCAGCGACGATTGGGTGTCCGTTGGAAAAAGTTGCATCGCTTGGTCTATGTGATTCTTGGCCTTGGATTGCTGCATATGCTTTGGATAGTTCGGGCGGATCTAAAGGAGTGGGTAATCTATGCATCTATAGGCGCACTGCTATTAATGCTGCGAGCACCCTCTGTAATGCGCCGAATCCCTCGTTTAATGACCAGAAATGCGCCTTCTGCAACAAAAGCGTAATTAACCCTTGACGGCAGATTCTGGAAGTCTATAATTCGCCCCACTTCCGGCGCAGTCGAAACGGAAAACTCCTTGGTAAACAAAGAGTTACGCAGTTTTCGACAGCGGTTACGCTTCAGTTCATCGAGGCCTGAAGGAGTTGAAAGAGCGGTGTTGTTTGGCTCTTTTAACGGTTCGATCCTCTCGGTCGAAAGCGGAGAAAAAGAGGTGTTGACAGCAGCGAGTAACGCTGTAGAATTCGCCTCCCGCTAACGAGAG